>NZ_JAYFFB010000001.1:0-144443 GCF_034863345.1 Mycoplasma sp. 1232 | reverse complement strand
TAGATATATGGATTAAAAAACGACCCTTAAAAAAGGTCAAACTTGGAAACTCGGGATGTGCAAGGCAAATAAAAAATGAATGAAACTTTTTTAATTCAGTTTCATTCATCCATTTTATTCAATAATTTGCTTAATAACTTCGATATCATCATCAGTTATTTGAGTTTGTTCTTTAAACTCTTTTAAGAATTCAACATTTCTTGAAATCTTATCTTTATATTCGTTTGTCTTGTTTGTTATAGCCAAGAAGCTTTGAATTGATACAAGCATTGTTATGATAACAGAGAATAAAGCAATCGCAACAAATAAGTCCATTGTTTTAGCAGGCAAGATATTAAATCTAATTGAATATAAGTTTAGAACAATAATTGAAGCAGATAAGAAAATAGAAATAACGTTTAATAATGTAAATAAAGTTTTACTTGTAATGTATTTAAAATAAACTCTATTTTTGACCTTATCAATATCATTAATGCTATTGATTTGTAATTTGTTTTTCTTTTGTTCTTTAGTTTTGTTTTTGTCCATTATTAACCTCTTTTTCAAAGTCGCTTGATTTGTATCTGTCTATTTCTAATATGCTCATTGTTCTTTTAAATAATGTAAAGTTTGCTTCTTTATTATTTAAATCCTTATATATGTGTAATTTAGATTTGTATAAAAGGTGTTCCAGTTGAATTGCTTTAATTTTACTTTGATAAAAGATTGCTTTTTTATTAATAACAAAGAATGATAATATACCTGAAGTAAAAGTGATTATTGCATTAACAATTGTTAACAAGATAATGTAGTTACTATTTGAGTTTAAAAAACTTTTGTACGGATTAGTCATACCGTCAGGATAATAAGAAGATGCCCCTGCAAGGAATAAAATTGCTATCACACCGTTTAAAAGTGTAAACAAGATTATTGATGCATTTAGTAAATAATATAGAACTGAATACACAATAAGTTTAAGTTTTGTTTCTCTATAAAGCTTGAAATAAGCATTCAATGTAATGTTTTTCTTTTTCATTATTTCTTACCTCCTGATGGTGAGGTAATTTCATCCTGAATAACTTCTAAGATTACTAATTTCTTAAATGATTTAGCTTCAGTGTACATATAGTCAATGAATTTAATTAAGTTTTCTTCTGAAATTAAACCATTAGCATACTTAATTTCAAGATATTCCAAACTTTCATGAACTTTCTTATAAGTTGACATCTTAGTATTGCTACGATAAATAGCTATTCCAATGTTTAAAAAGAATAGAATAATCATAAACACACAAAGTAAGATAACTGAAATGTATGATGAGTTTCTTTGTAATTCATCATCTCCATTTGTTTGTCCATGTGACACAATGATTGAAAGCGCAATTGCAGCTATGATAATTGATGAAATATTAAGCAGTGCAATTATGATAGAAAAACTGATATCAATAATCTTGTAAGTAAGCAGTTTCTTCTTATCATGCTTAAGTCTTTTGTTTAAATATTTAATAATATCTTTCATGAAATATATTTTAATTGAAAATATTATTTTTAGCTATATTTTGATAGTTTAATTTATAATATTCGCATGAATAAATCATTTGCAGTTTTTAGTGATGTGGATGGAACAATTTACGGATTTCCACATAAAAAATTATCAGAAAAAGTAAAAGAACAAGTTTTAGATTTATCATCTAAAAATATTCCATTTGTAATCAACACAGGTAATCCTGTTTTAGAAAAAATCAAACGTTTAGCTAGAGAACTTAATTCAAGATATTTATCTTGTTCAAGTGGTGCGATTATTTATGATATGCAAGAAGAAAAACCATTACACATTGAAATTATTGATCCTAATGAAGCTAAAAAAGTTTGAGATTTAGCACTCAAAGCTGATGTTACATTATATTATGCAGGTGTTAATCAATTCTACTTATACAATGTTCACGATGATATATATGAGTTTTTAACATCATTTAATGAATATGATAAGTGAATTACGGATGGAACTATTCCAGCTGATTTACACAGAATTGAAGCTTATGGGACAAAAGAACAATTAGAAAAATTTGTTGATTTATATAATAAATCAGATATTAAATTGGACTTAGTTAATGTTGATTATTTATATATCGAAATGTCTAATCCTGGTGTAAATAAGGGTTCAGGAATGAAATGATTATGTGAAAACATTTTCAATGCTGATTTAGCTGACGTTATGACAATTGGAGATAGTCCAAATGACATTCCAATGTTTAAATTATCAGGATATTCATATGCAATGGATAATTCTGACCAATATACAAAATCATTTGCAAAATATTACACATCAGATGTGCTTCAAGATGGATTAGCTGAAGCTATTGTTGATTATTTATACCGTGGAGATTATGAACTTAAAAGAGCTGTTTCTCAAATGGGAAATATTGCAAAAACAAATAAGAAAATTATGTACTAAAAAATTTTTATAACTTGCGCACTATTGTAAAAGTGAAAAAGAGAAATAAAAAAAGCGGACATTAGTCCGTTTTTTTGTGATGTTTAAACTATTTGTTTTTGTTTACAAATTCATCTAAACGTGAACGTTTTCTAGCACCTTTGTTTGGGTGGAAAACACCTTTAGAAACAGCTTTAGCAATTGTTTTGTGAGCAAATGCAACTAATTCAGCAGCTTTTGCATCTTTAGCTAAAACAGCTTCTCTAGCTTTACGTATAGCTGTTTTAACTCTTGATTTCATAGCAGCGTTTTTAACACGAGCTTTTTCCATCTTAGCTATACTTTTAACTTTAGATTTAATGTTAGCCATAAATCCTCCCTTTTTCTAAATATAAGTGAAAAATCTTTTCTATTATACTATATTTTTAGCTTTTGAATTTTTGGTTATATGCAATTCCGATTTTTGAAGATAAGTTGTCATCTACACCATTTATCTTAGTGTGTGTTACTTTTTCGTTTGGATCATTTTCAATTTGATAAATGTATAATGCACTATTATCTACTTCATTGTCATCTGTAATGAAGTAATTTCTTTTAACTAACTCATATTCAAATCTTGTTGGAGGAGTATAGTTAACAAAGTCGAAGTTATTAAGTTGTAAGTATTTTTTATTCATTATTTTAACAAATTTACTATTAGTAAAATCGATGTGATTTACTATAAACTCAATCTTTTTCTTAAATTCATCTTCATCATTCATATCGACTGCATTTTCAGGATCTTCATTATTTAAATCTTGAATCAACCTTACAAAAACATTTTTAGTTTCTTGAATAATAAATAATTCTTCAACTTTTGCTTTATATGAACTAAGTGTATTGATATCAATTAATGTAGCTTTATAAAGCTCGTGTAGTTGACTCTTGAAATCATTATATTTATTTAAATCTGTATAGTAGTCTCTGAACACTAAATCAATATATTCATCATACATTTTAAGTGAATAATTATTTATACCTTGCTGAATATCATTTTTAAATTGTTTTGTGAATCTATATAACTCACCCATATTTGAATAAATTGATGAATTTAATGTTTCATAGAGTTGATCAAGAGTTCCTTTTGATGTGTTTTTAGCAACTACTAATCCATCTATAAGTAAGATGTTTTGTGCAATTTTAAATGATTGTACTGTTCCGTTTTCAACTTCTTCATAGTTGTTATCTGAGAAGTAAGCATCCAGTGCATCACCATTATACATAACAGCTGAGTCAGCTTCTGGATATTGTGGATTAATTAATTTATTTAAGATACCTTGACCATCACCATCATATGTGATGTACTTGCTATCATTTGGATTTTTTCCAGTACCTTTTTGAACAAGCGAATAGAAGTTGTCGATAAACTTTGTGTAGTTATCTTTAGTAACATCATTATTTGTGTTTAAGACTACACCGGTAGGCTTAAAGTCATAAAATGAACCATATAACATATTAGCTCTAACAGCATCTGTAATAGTTAAGTTGGAATATCCATTACTAAACAATGTATTTAATTGGTTATATAAACTAAGTGAGCCGAACTCTTCAAGGTTTGTTCCGTTAGCTTGTAATTTTGTTTTATTTTGATCTAATAATTCTTTTGTGATTGGTTGCACACCGTTAGTTTGTTTTTGTTTCTTTGTGTTAAATGCGACTACTGCATCTTGCATAAAGTATGGAACAAAGTATTCTCACAAGTGTCTTGGTTCCTCATATTTTTTACCTGATTGATCTGTTTTTAGATCTTCATCATAACTTGCTAAATGTTCAAACACAATAGGTGTGTAAATAGTTTGCAAGATGTTTTTAAGCAACTCCTTATCAGGCTCTTCTGATAAATTTAGCAACTTTTTAAAATCAATTGGTGCTAATAGGTCTTTTTTGATTAAATTAACTGCTTGGAAATCGCTTCCAATTCCAGCAATTGCTTTTGAATTTACAAGGGCAACTGTGAATTCGTTAATTTCATCAAATGTTTTGTAAGAGAAGTTTTCTTGAATTTTATCCCTATTCTCATCTGAGATATAAGACTTGTAATTAAAGAAGGATGGTTTAAATCTGTTACTCATTTTTACACCGACTAAAGTAAAGGTAAAAATTGAGATTAAAGCAATTATAATAATTGCTGATCAAGCTTTGAGTTTTCTAAGTAAATTCTGCTGTTTCATAAATCCTTTTTGTCTTGATTTTAATTATTTAAAATAATGTTTATTTTATACCAAAACCAAATTTATTTTTGTGATTAAAATATTTTTTAAGTGCTATTTTTTAGGACAAAAAGAATAAAATGATATAAAATTAAATCATGATTACTAAAAATAACTTAAAGTGATTAATTTCATTTATCATTGCATTTTTTATTGTTACATTAACTGTTGTTTTTGTATCGTTTTTAGTGCTTAATATTTACAAAGAAGTTTCATATTTTTTCATCTTCTTGTTCTATGTAATTAATGTGACTTTTGTCTTTGTTATTTACAGTCAAAAGAAGCAACATGAGTCGAAATTTTCTTGAATTTATTTAACGATGTTATTACCAATAATCGGACATGTTATTTTTATTGTTTATGGTTTCCATTGAAAAAATAAAAATGAAATTAAGGTTAATAAAAATCCGATGTACTGTTTAAAACAATATGTTCCATTGTTTGTGAAAAATCAAAATCAATTAAGTTATAAAAGTAATAATTTAACAGAGCTTACAAATCTTAATAATAATGTTATCCTACCTGCGAACATTGAATTCTATGAAGAAGGATATAGATTCTATGATCACTTATTTAATGGAATCAATGATGCAAAAAAAACAATCTACATCATTACATACATAATTAAAAAATCAGAAATCTCAGAACACTTCTTAAGCTTACTACTTAAAAAAGCTAATGAAGGTGTAAAAATTAAATGACTTGTTGACGATTTTGGTGCTACGCCATCACAAAAAAGAAAGTTATCTAAATTATCTAAACATCCAAACATTGAGTTTGCCTATATCGGAAAAATTTATTATCCATTTATTAATGCAAGTAGTTTCTCAAGAAACCATGAGAAGTTTATTATTATAGATAACAAGATGGTTTTCTCAGGTGGAAACAACATTTCAGATGAATATTCATCAATGTCAAAAAAATATGGACACTGAATTGATCTTAACTATAAGATTACAGGCCCATATATAAATACATATATAATTCATTTTATTAAGTTTTGAAAAATAATAACTAATAAAAATATTGAAATTAGAAGTTCATTATTTATTGATGCTAGTGATCGAGAATATGAAAATAATTCATTTTTAATTTTAGAATCACCTAATTTTGACTATTCAGAATCAGAATTTTTATGACTAAAATTAATTGCAACTGCTAAAAAGTCAATTCGTATTTGCACACCATACTTTTCAGTTACTAATGCACTTAAAAAACAATTGATTTTAGCATTGAGAAATAATGTGAAAATCACAATTTACTTCCCAGGGTTACCAGATAAGAAGTTGGTTTATAAAATCAGTTTATCTCAACTTGAAGAATTAATTCCATATGGTTTAGAGGTAAAAATTTATGATGACCATTTTTTACACACTAAAGCAGGGATAGTTGATGACAAAATCGCTTGAGTTGGAACAACTAACTGAGATAGTAGAAGTATGTTTTCACAATATGAAACAATGGATGTTTTTGAAGGAAAATCGGTCCAAAAACTAATTCAGATTTTTGACGAATATGATAAAAAATCTGAAAATATGAAAAAAAACTGTAAAAATAAGAAAAAAAGTAATCTATTTAATAAATTTGTTTTTGATATAACTAAACCATTGATATAATAAGAGTATATTTTGGTTAGATAAACTACTTTTTTTAATTTTATTTTTGTTAAATTTTTAAATAGCATTTTATTAAAATCAATTGCAAAGAGACAAAGGAGAAAACAATGAAAGAATTCACAGCTAAAATTATTGATCCAATTGGTTTACATGCTAGACCAGCAACTTTAATTGTTTCAACAGCTACAAAATTCAAATCAGATTCTAAATTAATTTACAATGGACGTGAAGCTAATTTAAAATCAATTATGAACATTATGGCTTTAGGAATTAAACACGGAGCTGAAATTACAGTTAAAGTGCTCGGAGAAGATGAAGAAGCAGCAGTAAAAGCTATTGAAGCTGCTTTAAAAAATCATGGTTTAATTTAATTGTTCTGAAAATCGCTACAATAATGGCGATTTTTCTTTTTACCTTTTGTACAAAAAGAAAATAAAAAAAGACACTTTTTAGTGTCATATGGTGCGCGAGACAGGACTTGAACCTGCATGGGTCGCCCCACTAGAGCCTTAATCTAGCGTGTCTGCCAATTTCACCACTCACGCAATTAGCAAAAATATTATAAAACAAAATTAAAAAAATTTATAAAGATTTATATAATTTAAATTAACTTTAATTTAAAGCTATTTTTACAAATCAGAAGGTGTTTATGAACAACAAAGAACAATTTAAAAATCAATTAATTAAATACTTAGAAATCGAAGCTATGTCAAGATACGAAGAACCTGTAGCAGATGAATTAAGAAAAAATATTTCATCAGTTTACAGAATTTCAAGAGATAAATTAGGTTCAATCATTTTTCACAAACCATCTAAAAATCCATCTGCTCCAAAAGTTATGATTGCAGCACATATGGATGAAGTAGGTTACATTGTAAGAAGAATTGAAAAAACAGGCCAATTATTATTAAGTCCAATTGGTGGAATTTGAGCTTCAACAGTTATTGGAACAAAAGCTAAATTAATCACAGCAAACAAAGAATATTTAGGTGTATTTGGACACACAAGTATTCACATTATGGAAAATTCTAAAGTTTCAAAAGCTATGACTAATAATGAACTTTATGCTGATTTTGGATTTAAAAATGAACAAGAAGCAATAGTAGCAGGAGTAACAATTGGTGATAGAGTTCAAATGAGTGGAGAAACTATTTTATTTGATAATCCTGATTTAATTGGTGGAAAAGCAATGGACAATAGAGCAGGTGTAACTGTTTTAGAATTTATTGCAAATGAAGTTGCTGATTTAAATCTAGATGTTGATTTATATTTGGTTGGAACAGTTCAAGAAGAAGTCGGGACAAGAGGAGCAAGAAGTTCAGTTGCACTTGTTAATCCGGATGTCGCAATAGCACTTGATACAACTTCTTCGCACGATACACCAGATGTAATTCCGGGAACAACAGAATTATTTAAAGGTGCTGCTCTTAGAATTAAAGATGGTGGAACATTAATGGATACAAAATTAGTTCAATTCTTTGAAGAAGTTGCTGCTAAATATGAAATTCCAGCTTACAAATTTGTTGCAATGGGTGGAGGTACAGATGCTCATGAGCTTCAATTTGCAAAAGGTGGAGCTGCAACTTTAACAATTTCACTCCCACAAAGATATCTACATAGCCCTATTGGTGTTTGTTCAATTTCTGATTTAATAGCTACTAAAGATTTATTGGTTAACTTTTTAAAAGATTTTAATAAGACAAACTATGATAAAATAAAATATATTTAATTTAATTATTAAAACTCATTACAAAATTTATTTTAAGGAGAATAATTATGGTTGAAATGCAAACTGGAGCATTTGTTGGGATGATTATTGCTGTTGTAATATTTGTAGTTATTGCAGCTGCTTTAGTAACATTCTTTATTGCTAAAAGAATGTTTGAAAAACAACTTAGAGAAAACCCACCTATCAATGAAAAAATGATTAGAGTAATGTTCAAACAAATGGGTAGAACAGCATCAGAAACACAAATTCGTCAAATTATGAAATCAATGAATGCTGAAAAAAATAAAAAATAATTTAATAAATTCATTTTAATAATGAATTTTTTTAATTTAATATAATTAAATTACATTTAATAATGTAAGTTTGGAGGAATTTTGAGTAAGACTTCTTATAGTATTAAGTTAAGGATTCAGAACTCGAGATTAGCAAAATTAATTAGAAAGTTTTGATATTGAAAAAACAATATATCAAAACTTAAGTATTTATTATTTATTTACTTATTGATTATTCTAGTTTCCAGTTTGATTTTGTTCTCACCAATAGCACAAAATCCTGAAGCTGCACGTGTTAAATACATTGATGCATTTTTCACAACAGCTAGTGCATTTAGTGATACCGGTCTGGTGACTGTTGATACATTTAGTCAGTGAAATGATTTAGGTCAAGCAATTATTGCTATCTTGATTTTAGCTGGTGGAATTGGTATTTTTGCACTTAAGTTTTTTGCCATTAACTACTTATTTGGTAAAAAAACATCCACCCTTGCTGAGATTAAAATTATGCAAACTGAACGGGGTGTATCTGATGTAACACAGACTACAAAATTAATTATTTCATCAGTTAAATTTATTTTTATTTGTATTTGTTTATTCAGTGTTATTCTTACATTTTATTTCTATTTCGCAACACCAAAACATACAGAGGGAATGAAACAAATTTTAACTGATGGATCATTCAAAAATCCTCAAGGTAATTTTGTTCTTTCTTTAAAATATGGAATTTTCCATACTATATCAGCAATCAATAATGCTGGTTTTGATATTATGTCAAGCTCTTCACTTATGCCGTATTATCAAAATTACTTCTTACAAATTTGCTTTATTATCTTACTTATTATTGGTGGATTAGGTTATCCAGCTCTTCACGATATTGTGTCTTATATCAAACGCAAACTTAGAAGAAAGGATACACAATTTAAATTTTCAATATTCACCAAAGTTTCACTTACAACTTATGTAATTGTATTTTTAATTGGATTTGGAATTTCCTTAGGATTTGAACTTTCATCTTCAAATCCATATTCATTGTGAAATCAATATCACTTACCTGTGGGAGTTGGTAATGAAACTCACAAAACTTACATTGAATGATTCTCAAAAGGTGCAAATGTCCAAGATTTAGAATTAGAAAAATTCTCAAATCTTAAGCAATACATTGAAAAAGGTCAATTATACGGAAATACATTTGATAAATTCTTTGCAGTATTCTTCACATCTCTTTCAACAAGAAGTGCTGGATTTGCTACTGTAAATATGAAACATTTTACACACGGCTCAACCTTTGTGTTTATCTTTATGATGATAATTGGTTCAGCTCCTGCATCTACCGGTGGAGGTATAAGAACCACAACTTTAGCTCTTATAATTCTAGGTCTATATAGAATTTTATTTGGTAGACCAAGAGTTAGAGTGTTCAAGAGAGCTATCAACCAAGACACTGTTAATATGTCTGCAAAAATATTAACAATTGCAACAATTATTATTCTTATTGCTTCAATGATTCTATTCAGTTCATTCCAAGATTATGGTGGAAAAATCGAAAACGCATTCTTGCAAGATCCTAATGAAGGATTCTCAATGGAAAATTTAATTTTCGAAGTAGCAAGTGCCTTTGGAACAACTGGTTTATCATCAGGAATTACAAAAAACTTAAATATAGTTTCAAAATTAACATTAATTATTGTTATGTTCATTGGACAATTTGGAATTAGTTCAACACTTAATGTTTGAAAACGTAAAAAAGATTTTAGTCGTACCTATGAATATGTTGAAGCTGACATTATCATTGGTTAATGATTGGAGAAAATATGAAACTCAAATATGAAAATGAAATAGTAGTTATCGGAACAGGAAGATTCGGTCAAGCTGTTATCGATCAATTAATTAAACTTAAAAAAGACGTTGTCATTTTAGATAAAGATGATGAAAATGCGAAACTTTATGCAGATGAAGTTGACAAAATTATCATTGGTGATGCAGCTGATACAAGAACGCTTCAAGCTATTGGTATTGACCAAATGGAAACCGTTGTTGTTGCTGTATCAGACAACATCGAAATTGTTGCTGCACTTTTAGAACTTAAAGTAAAAAACATTATTGCAAGAGCATCAACAAAACGTCACGCAAGAGTTTTAAAGCAAATTGGTGTTAACGTGATTATTCGTCCTGAGTTTGAATCAGGTACAAGAACAGCCTTAATTGCAGCTAACAAAAACTTTATTCGATATAGTGAAACACTTCAAGAAATTGGAGGAAACTTTGTTGTTGGTTCAACAAAAATTAAGAACCAAAACTTATTTAACAAACAAGTTAAGGAAATTGGTTTAAATGAAAAGAGTATCACTATTGTTTTAATTCAATCAGCTGATAAGGTTTTTAAACGCGCAACAGGGGATGTTACATTACATAAAGATGACAATATTACAATCATTGGTGAGATAGGTGATGTAACAACTGCGCTTGAATGATTTAATAAAGTAGACTAAAATTTCAATTCCACGTGTAAGTTATCCACATGTGGAATTATTTTTTTCTTAATTTTTCACAAAATGTGAAAAAAATAAGTAATTTTTGAAAATATTTATAAATAAATTTATTTATTTATTTATAATAAATACGAAATCTAATATACAGAAATTAAATTGACTTTTTTTCAATTTTAGAAATTAGAAATTTTCACATTCATATTCGTAAAAAATATTTGTGTATATTGATTTCTAATAGAATCTCATAACAAAAATATCTAAACAAAACAATTTAAATTTATTCAAATTTTTATTTCAATATAGGAGATAAAATGACAAAATTCAAAAAATTATTAATTAACGGAGCAGCTTTATTAGCTCTTACAGCTCCAGTTATTTCAATCTCTTGTGGTAAAGAAGGTGGTGTAAGCGCATCTGGTGAAACATTTACTCAAGAAGAAAAAAATGGATCAGAAATTAATGGTTCAACATTAGGTGACAGAATTTTAAACAATGAAACACCTAACATGTCATCAACTGAACCTTACACAATTACAGTTGGTGACAAAATTCTTATTGGTCACACATTCTCAGATGGTGGTGTTCAACAAAAAGCTTTAGCAGCTTTAGTTGAAAAATACAATACAGAAGTTGCACCAAAACTTAAAGGTTCATTACCAGTAGGACTAAAACGTTTAGGTTCAGGATACTCAGCTGGTAAAGATATTGTTACAAAAGGTCTTTCATCAAGACAAAACTCAGACTTTATGAACCTTATCTTAAACTATAGTACAGTTGCTTCAGAGTTAGCAAAAGCAAAAATGCTTTTAAGTTTTAATGATAACTTAAAATCAGCAAGTACAGATTTATCACAATTCTCAGAAAAATTCATTACTTCTAACTTCCAAACAGAACATATTGATTTACCATCAACATGAATTTTACCTGCGTTTAAATCAACAACAATTTTCTCAATTAACGCACCGGTTCTTTCATACATTCTTGATACTTTAGTAGAAAAAGGTATGGTAGTTGCAGAAGATTTCCAAGAAGAATACAACAACATTAAAGCAAAAGGTCAAGGAGACCGTGAAGGTGTTAAGAAAATCTGAGGAGAACCTGTTGCAAACGTTGAAACAATTGTTAACGAATACAAAGGAACAGGTGGTAATGTTAAGAAATTAAGTAAAGCAATCTTTAACTCATATGCTGAATTACTTGATTTTGCAGCTATGGCACAAAAATTATTTGTAAACTCAGCTGCAACAAATTCAACATTACACGTATTTGGAGTAGACGACTATACAGCTTTATACAACCAAGCTTTATATAGTGCTTTACTTAAAGATCAAGTTGATGCAGCTAAATCAGCTGGAACAACATTAACTCAAGAAGATGCTCTTAAACAAGCTTCAGCAGCAATGATTGAATCAGTATCAAGAAATGCTGGAAAATTATCTATTAACTATGATGTTCTTAGCAAACAAAGTACATCAGCTTATGTAAAAACACAAGAAATCTTTAATAAAACAAAAGCTGCTATTGAAACAGGAGGATTAAAAATCTATCCTGGTGGTCAATATTCATCAAATGACCAAACAAAACACTACATGGCGTTTTCAATTGGTTCAACAGCTGGATATTCACACAACTATGTTTCAGGTGAGTCATCAAATTTAATTAACAGTCTTAACAAAGGTGCATCATTAAAAATCGATGAAAAAGGAAGCTCATTAAAACTTTCTAAAAACAAGAGCACTCCAGGATTAGTTTTATTATCAAAATTAGAATCTGGAAAATTAGCATTCGGAAGTTACAACAATGCAATTCACAGTGCATCAGTAGCAACATTCCCTGATGGTAAAAATGCTAATTATGAACTTCAATTTGTTGATGCAGCTCAAGAAAGAACATTTACTGATGCATTAACAGATGAAGCATTACCAAAAGCATCATTAATTATAATTAACAAAGATGGTAGCGACCAAATTATTGAAAAAGCTAAAGCACAAAATGTTCCAGTTGCTGAATTGAAAAAGAAAAATGGCACAAAATACTATGGTATTTTACTTTTAGATTCAGTTGATAACAAATCACTTAAAAGCACTGACGAAGCTCTTGTTGCTAAATTAACTGCAATGGGATACACAATTAAAGTAACTTCAGCTCTTGAATTATTAGGTGAAGAGGAATTAATTTCTCAACCAGTTCCACTTAGATGAACTTCTGAAGATCCATATAATGTTGTTTATGTACAAGGACCATCAATGATCGGTGTTCATACAACTGAAGCAGGTGATCTTGCAACAAAATTATTTGTAAATTGATTAATAACATCAGAAACTTCATATGAAAAATTCGCAATTCAAGGTAACGGTGGAAAAGAAGAAGTTATTGCAGAAAACTTAACACCACGTGACATGTTCCAAAGTGCTATGGGATACATTCTTCCTTACAAAGGATTTGAAAAGAATACAGATTTCCCTACAAAAGGAAAACTTAACCCATACTTAAAAACAGCATTCGAATTATTCTCAAACGTTGCTAAGTCAACAGATGCAGATGAAGTTCCATATGTAACATTTGAAGAACCAGGAGCAATTTTTGCTGATTCATTCAGAAGTGGAGTTCAAGGAGCATGAGACTCATTACAAGCAGGAATCGATTCAAACAAAGCAGATTCTTCACATGCAAAACCAACATTTGAGGACTTTATTAGAAACGCTACAGTTAAATAACAAAAATTCTCATACATTAAAAAACAAATGAAAATATAGTTTTAATTATGTTAAAACTATATTTTTGCTTTTAAATTAAGGAGAAACATGAAGCTAAAAAATAAATTAATACCTTTAGTATTAGGTTCAGCATTATCATTAACACCAATTGCAATGAGTGTTTCATGTGGTTACGACAATAAAGCTACTGTTGTTAAAGTTCGAGAGGGTACTAACATAGTGGATGTAGAAGTGGGTGGTCCTGTTCTAACTTCTTTAAAATTTGAAAAAAATAAATTTACTAAAACAGCACAAGTTGTTCCGGCAATTGAATCTATAGATTCAAGAGTTGAATTCGCTAAAGCTGTTGATTCTATTAAAGATGTTATTGGTGCTGATCTTAATAATGAGATGACTTCTGGTTTCAGCATTAACCCTGAAATAGTTGCACAATCACAATATTTAATTCCTTCTAATTCAGCTGTATCATATGAAGAGTCATTCATTAATAAAAAATATACATACTTTATTAATGATATAAATGCAGGTAAAAAATATGAAGTTATTGTAAAAATAGATAAAAAAAATCCATATTCAATGGGATTAAATACAAAAAGTGATTATTTCAAACAAGATTTACTAAATAGAGAAACTTTATTACAAAATATGACATCTATTCCTGTATTAATTAACTTTAATTTCGAAGTTTCAATTAAATTAGATGGTCAATTATGAAAAGTGCCTAAATTTAGCACTGTTGCACAAGCTAGCGGTTTAAACGTTTCTTCTACAATTACGCCTAAATTGTCTGATTTCGAAGTAAAACCATCTTATACAAAAATGAAAAAATTATCTATTGATTGAAACAATAAACTCATTGATATGAACTCATTTAGAGCTAAAGTTATTAGCGTATCAGATGGTGATACAGCAACTGTTGTAGCATTAGAAGACAAGAAAATGATTAACACTTCTATAACAAAAGGATCAAAATACACAATTAGATATTCAGGAATTGACACACCAGAAAAAGCTGTATCAAGTACTTTATCTTGTCCATTCGAATATGGATTCGCATTATTATCATCAAAATTTGGAAAACAAATCTTATTTAATGATGATCCAAATTCAGAATTCTATAATGTTAAAAATGAAGTTAAAATCGGATTCACATCTGGTTCTGACTCATATGGTAGATTAACTGCAGATATATTCTTTGGTGAGGATTTTGGATATTCATATAACGCAGAGATTACAAGAGAAGGATTAACATTACCATATGATTCATTTGCTAACTGAAAAGCAAATTACAATGAACCAAAAACTTCTCCAAACTACGTAAACAGCATTTATCCAGAAATTGCATTAGCATTTAACCATGCTCGTGAAAACAAATTAGGATTTTTCCACTACTTTGAACAGGCAGAACAAATTGAAAAATATGTTTATATAGCAAAGAGAAATAGTAAATGACAAGCATTTGAGGAACTTTACAAAATCTTACAAAAAAATAATGAGGCTTAGAATTAATAAAATTAACAATATTGATTTAAGCAATTTTAGTTTTTAAATTTTCTTATTAAGAAAGGATAAAATGAAACAAAAAGAAAATACAACATTTTCATCAGCTCACGAAGCAGATATTCGTAAAATTAATCAATATGTTTCAGAATTAGAAGCGACTGATGTCGATTCTATTCCTGCTATTGAATTAAAAAACTTAAACATTGACTTCGGTGAAACATTAGCTGTTGATAATGTTAGTTTTAGAATTCCAGAAGGAAAATTAGTTACATTACTTGGTCCATCTGGTTCAGGTAAAACAACAACTCTTAATGCTATTGCAGGTTTATTAACAGTTACATCAGGAAAAATTCTTTTCAGAGGTAAAGATGTTACTGACTTCACACCTCAAAACAGAAAAATCGGGTTTGTTTTCCAAAACTATGCTTTATACCCACACATGAGTGTTTACCACAATATTGCATTCCCATTAAGAAATGACTCAGAATGACAAAGAAAATTCTATTTAGAAAAAGAAGAAGCTAAAAATGGAATTCGTTCTATTTACTTAAGAAAATTAGGAGCTTCTGAAGCAGAAATTGAACACTTAAATAAAGCATTCAAAAACTATAAATTAGTTAAAACTGAAATTTCACGTCAAGTTAGTGAAGCATACTCAAGAATCAGTAACAAACTTGAAAAAGCACATACTGATTATTCAGTTTCAGTAGTTCACGAAAATGCAGAAATTTCAGTATTAACAAAGAATGTTATTAAAACTAACAAAAAAACAAAACAAGATTCAGCGACAAAAATCCAAGACATTAAATACAAGTTCGCTCATGATAAAGCTAATGGGTTAATTAATGAAAATGAATTAAAACAATCAGAATTCTTAGCTTCATATGACAAGAGCATTCTTAAATTCTCAAAACCAAAATCAGAAGAAGAGTATCAAGAAAGAATTAATAGTTTACAAGATTTCACAGCTGAGTTAGTTCAACTTGATTTAAGTGAATTAGTCTTAAAAGACAGAATAGCAATTATTAAATTAGAACAAAAAGCTATTAAATTATTAACTCGTTACAAATTCTTATTAAAACAAAAAGAAATCATTGCTAGATACCAAGTAGAAAAAGCTGAAAAAAAAGCTGCATACTTAGATGCTAAAGCAGAATACAACAAAACAATTAAAGAAGATGAAGAATACTTAGGGTTAGTTTCTGATGAAAAGAGATTACCAAAAGTAGCTGAAGAACACTTCTACAGTATTGTTGAAGAACTTGAAGACAAATATTCTGTTAAAGAAGCAATGAAAAGAGAAAGAAAAACTATTGGTTTTGCTTTATTATCAGATGAAGACAGAGAACAAATTAGAGAATTATCTAAGAAAGTTATCAGTCTTAAAAAAGCTATTCACAACGAAGTTATGGAAGTTGCTAAACGTGTAGAAATTGTTCACATCTTACAAAAGAAACCTACTCGTTTATCAGGAGGACAGCAACAACGTGTTTCTATTGCACGTGCTATTGTTAAAAAACCTCAAATTCTTTTAATGGACGAGCCACTTTCAAACTTAGATGCTAAATTACGTATCTCAACTCGTCAATGAATTAGAGAAATCCAACAATCATTAGGTATTACAACAGTTTTCGTTACACACGACCAAGAAGAAGCTATGTCTATTTCAGACATTATCGTATGTATGTCAACTGCTAGAGTTCAACAAATGGGTACACCAATGGAACTTTACTCAAAACCAAGAAACCAATTCGTTGCAAGATTCCTTGGTATGCCAGAAATGGGATTATTCAAATCAGAAGTTAAAGATGGTGTAGTTACAATGGCTGACGTAAAACTTCCAGAAATCAAACTTCATGACAATAAAGACAACATCACATTAAACATTGGTGTTCGTTCAGAAGATTTCATTATTAAATCAAAAGAACAAGGTTCTATGTTCAAAGGTAAAGTAGTAGTGGTAGAAAACTTCGGAAAAGAAAGTAAATTAGTTGTTTTAGTTGAAGGAGTAGGAAGAATTAACTTCTTATTAGACAACAACTACTCATTTGCTAAAAATGATGAAATTTACTTCGATGTACCATTGAAGAAATTACACATTTTTGATGCTTTATCTGAAGAGAGAATAGAATATGATATCAAGAAATAAGTTTCATAGTTTTATACAAGAAAATTTTCCTTTCTTGTTTAATTGATCTACAAAAAAACAAGCAAAAAGAAAATCTACTTTATCACACACAATTTTAGATAAGAAAACACCGTTCTGAATTCCGATGTTATTCTTATTACCAGGTGTTATATTGTTATCATTATTCACAATTACACCTTTATTCATTAATATTTATGAATCATTAACAACAGAAACAGGATCATTAACAGGACAAAACTATGCAAGTGTTTTCACAAACCAATACTTTGCTGTTGGGGTTAGAAACTCATTTATCTATGGTTTATTTGTTCTTCCATTTGTTATGATGATTGCCTTAGTAGTATCATCAGTTATTGCTAAGCTTTACAGAAAGTGAGCTAGAGGATTTTGACAAACAGTATTCTTCATGCCTTATGTTACAAATGCTGTTGCTGTTTCTTTAGCATTCATTCAATTATTCAGTACATATGGACTTGTTAACCAATTAATCGGAAAAAATATTCCATGATTAACAACAGGTGATCCTTACACATTCAACGCTCTTGTAGCTATGATTATTAATGGTATTTGAAGTGGTCTTGCTTTCAATATCTTAATCTTCACAACAGCTATGTTGGGTGTTGATAAAAACTTATACCGTTCAGCATCAATCGATGGAACAGGTGAAGTTAAACAATTTTTCGCAATTACATTACCATCAATTAAAAGTACAATTAACTTCTTAATTACATTAGGAATTATTGGTGGTCTTAAAGTATTCCCATTAGCATTATTTGAAAACAAACCAAATAACGCTTTAAACAACGGGGGTTCATCTCTTATGATGTTCGTGTACTACGCTACATCTACAGGGGACAGACGTTTAGCCGGAGCAGCAAGTATCTCGCTATTCGTGATCGGGGTAATATTCTCATCAATGATCCGTGGAGGATTCTTCTTGATGCAGTTAACATTAAATAACTTAGGAGAAAGAAATGTTTGAGTTAAAGTTATGAATACACAAGCGCATGATGCAAAAGAAATTGCGCAAAAATCAAGAGAAGTCAGCTAGTCAAGTTAAAGAGACTTCATTTTCAAAAGTCCTTACCTCATCAGCATTAAAATTATTCTTACTTGCATTATTTGGAGTTATTATCCTATTCCCATTCTTCTACATGATCTCAATTTCATTAATGAACGATGGTGAATCTCAATCATTAAAACAACAATTTAAATTCTTACCTTCATTTGCAGAAGGAAAAACATACATAGAAGGGCACCTTGTTATTGCTTCATGATCTGAAGTTGTAGCTAACACTTATAAGAGAGCATTCTCAACAGGTTATGGTAAGGCCTTTGTATTCACAACGCTCAATGTTATTATTTCAGTTGTACTTAAGGTCTTTGTTACATTCTTAATGGGATATGCATTCTCACTAAGAAACTGACGTGGAAAAGGACTTGTGTGATTTATTGCTCTTGCCTTACTTGTATTACCAGAAGTTGCCTTGTTATCAGGACAATACTTAATTGTTCTTAAAACAAAACTTTACAAAACTTACATTACATTCTTATTAGCAGTTGCGTTCCCATTCACAGCAAGTATTTTCAATACAGTTATGTATAAAAATGCTTTCGAAGCAATCCCTGGAAGAATTAAAGAAGTTTCACTTGTTGATGGTGCTGGAGGAATGAAATACTTATTCAAAGTTGCATTCCCAATGGTTATGCCAACAACATTAACAATCGTTATTCTTACATCTCTTGCTTCATGAAACTCATACTTATGACCAGCTCTTATTTCTACAATTGGTGGTCAAGACTTACAAGTTATGTCAGTGTGATTATTCAAAGCTGGATTCGATCCAAGTGATCCAGAATCAGGAGCAAACACAATGCAAAACGTTAAATTAGCTGCATCACTTCTTTCAATTATTCCTGTGTTCTTATTCTTCTTAATCTTTAGAAAACGTATTATGGCATCAATCAGTAGACAAGGTTCAACAATTAAAGGATAGTATATGAAAAACGTTAGAACAAAAGTTGTTATTTGAGCAATATTAACAGTGGTTGCATTAGGTGCAATTATTGGTTTATCAATTTTAATTAATAATGTTCAATCATTACTTGATATTAACAAAACTACCTTAGATGCTAAAATTTTACAATCATATCAATATACAAAAGCTTATTCAATAGGAGGTTTAGCATTTTCATGCTTATTATTCTTGATGGGTTCAGTCATAACATATGCCGGAATTAAATCTTGAAGATATTCTGAAATGCTAGGATAGTTATTTATGAAAAAATTATTCTCTAAAAAAGCTTTCCCATTTTTACTAGGAACAGCTGCAGTTGTAACAATGCCACTTACAGCAGTCTCATGTTTATATGAAGATGATGTTACTGTAAAATTTGCTAAAAACTATGATGTCAATAACTCATTTGTAAAAAGAACACAAGAGAGAAGTAAAGATGCTGATGTTATAGCTAAATTTAAAGAATGAGAACAAAAACCTGGTTTAATTCAATTCTTTAAAGAACTTGATAACAGTAATGTTATGACTTATACATTCACATACTGAGATTTCTTATTCAAAAATTCATTCGATATTAAAAACGATGATGTAAAAATTGTTGCTGATAAGTTATATACAATTAGCGAAAACCACAAATCAATTTCAGTAGATGAAAAAGTATTTTCAGAAACATTAAAAGATGCAAATAATGATGCAAAAGATAAGGCACGTACATTAGTTGGTAGCGTTGCAACATTACTTAATGACTATTACGCTTCAAAAGATACAAATACAAAACACCCTACTGAAAAAGTTGAAGATTTCGAAAAAGTTGCAATTCAAAAATTAACTGCTAAACAGTTAGAAGATGCAGGTTACTCAGAAAAGCAAATTGCAATCGTTTCAAAAATTGATTCATTAATGAAAGTTGTTTTCTTCAACGAAGATCCTGCCAAATTCATTTCATTAGAAGATGTCAAAGAAGCTCTTAAAATTTACTTTAAAAATTCTCCATTTATGGATGCTATTATTGAAGATGAAACAAGAGATTCAAATAGCAGAATTCTTAAACAAAATGCAGCTGATAGAAGTTACACAATCAATTTCTCAGTAGTTAACAAAACTAATTCAGGTATTTCTTCATCACTTTTCCAATCATTCTTTAAAACAATTCAAGGTTCATTATTAAACTTTGATTATGATTCAACAATTTCTAAAGAACGTGATATGGTTTCTAATATTGTTAACTTATTAATACAAAAATCACAATCATTCACAATTAAAAGAGATAAAGATGGAAACATTATGACTCAATCATTGATGGGAGTTGGAGGAGGATTTTCACCTTTATACTTCATTGATGGATTAAACCCAGATACAAATGAACCATCAGATGATTTCAAAATATTTAAACAAATTTCAATTGATAACATTAATAAGATAACGTCTCATAATATTGCAGAGTTCAATCAAACAGCTCTTACACCTGAAGAGGCATCTGAATTTAGTGGTGACCCACTTAAATTCTTCCAAACACACAAATATTTAGCTTGATTTGGTACAGAACCTCTTACAGCATACGGGTACTTCACATCATTACAAGGACAATACCAAAATGCTAGAATGAAATTAGAAGCATCAACAACTAAAGCCAAAGATAGAGAAACATTCCAAAAGTATCTTGATCACTGTCAACCTATTTATGACCAAATGATGATGGATATTGCAAGATTAAAAGAAATTGAGCTTCAAAAAATCGCTTTATTAAAAGCAAATAATGGTGTTGAAAATGAGGAAACTAAAGCTATTGATAAAGAAATTGATGCAATTATGACTCATCAATACAAGTTACCTAGAAGAGCAACAAACTTAGAAGCAACAATAGATGTAACTTTACAAGAAGGTTATGAACAATCATTCAAAAAGTTATTACAAGGAAAAGCTAAAGTTGGTACAAACGTTCAATCATTTGCAGAATTATTTGCAAAAATTGGATTTACATTAGGTATCACAAACATCCAAGTAATTCGTGGGAATTCACCAGAACTTGAAAATAGTTACTGATTAGAATTCCAAAATAGAAAAACAGGTGAATGATACTTCTTAGATGTATTTAAACTTTACACAGAATTCTATTACACAAGCAATGAATATGTAACTGAAGGTGAAGGGGAAAATGCAACTAAGAAATTAGTTAACAGTATTGGTTCAAGAAAAGATATTTCAAACTTATCAGTTGAATACATTAATAGTCAAATTCAAACTTCATTACCAACAGGATACACAGTATCAGCTGAGTATCTTCCATATGCAAATATTAAATAAGAATTCAAAAAAGTTGAAAAACAAAGGCAAAATCTTAAAAAGGTTTTGCTTTTTTAATTTTCACAAAATGTGAAAAAAATTAATTAAATTTGAATTTAACCTTAACAAATTTCGTAAATTTATTACAATTAAAAATATGTACAGTTCATATTAAATTAAGTTAAGGAGGCGCAATATGCAAACTAAATTTAAATTACTTTTAGCTTCACTTATTTCAATACCAACAGTCGCCGCTGTTGCTGTTTCATGTAATTCAACAAAAACAGATAAACCAACAACTCCAGTTGATGGACAAAACCCATCTAATCCAGAACAGCCTAAACCATCATTATCAGTTCAGCCTCTCAGTGTTTCAGTTTCATTAGATAATACAAAAGAAACATTAACAAACTATGTAGAATCATTAGATCAAAACAACACAAAAGAAGTTGAATTTGATTTAACATTAGATGATGATGGTAATGTTTTTGTTAAAAAAGGAACTGTTAAAGAATTTGTCTTCAGATTCGACAGAACAAAGCATGATTTATATAAAAATGAAACTGATGCTAACAATAAAAGATTAAGAACAAAGAAAATTAGATGTAGATTTAACAAAAAGGATAAAAAAGTTACTCTTCGTTTCTGAGATAAACTACACAACAAAGGTGGAGAACAAGTCTTCTTATTTGGAGAAGAAACAACAACAACTCCAAAACAGCCAACTACTCCACCAAATAACCCAGGTACTCAAAATCCTCCTGTAGAACCAACAAATCCACAACCAAACAATCTTAATCCAGGAAATGAGAATCCTAACCCTCAACCTGATCCTGAAACTCAACCAGAACCTGTTAATCCAGAAGAACCTGAAGGATACATTATTAATAGCGAAAAAAGAACAGTATATGTTAGACCACCTTTTGGAGCACAATTTAAACTTAAAAATGACAATACATACTTCACAACAATTTTCGCCCACTTAGACTCTCCAGGTGTTGCTAAAAATGCTAAAGATGAACAATCAATAAATACAGACTACTTCAATATTAAAACAGCAAATGGTAAACCAAAATCAGCAGGAGCTCAAGAAGTTTCTGAATTTTTAGGATTACCAAATGTAGCAAGACATTTTGAATCAATTTCACAAGATAATAGTTTTGTTATTTTTGGTGGTGATACAAACATTAGTGCTGATTTCTTCAGTATTCAAAATCTTTATCCAGAAAGCTATAAATTTACAATTACTAATTTAGGCGAAGCTGACGATAAGACTCACTACACATCATTAGGTAGAACAAATGGTGTATATTCACAACCATATGATAAAATGTTCTTTAAGAACAAAAATAAACAATATTTAGAAACATTGACACAAGTTAATACGCCTGAATTAGCATTTAAATTTGATATTTGAAGTTCATTTAGAAACAATGTGCTTGCACCTGAAGATATGAACTTAAATTACTACACAAGTAATAAACCTAAAGAACCAATTAGAGCTAGATTATCAGATCATGCCCCTGTATGAACTGATGTTAAAGTTAAAAATAATGTTACTTTACCACATTCAAACCATTCTATAGATTTACATAGAAAAGATGCTAACGCACTTCGTATAGCTCACTGAAATGTGTTAAACTATGGAACATCTGATGATTATGAAACATTCCTAAGTACCAGAGATTTCAAATATATAGCAATCTCAAAAATTATTAAAGCATTAGGATTTGACATAGTTGGTTTAACTGAAATTAACTACGACAGGGCAGATAAAGTTCAAGCTATATTAGATGAATTAAATAAAGATGGTTCAAATTGAAAAATGATTGCTCAAGATAGAGAAGAGGCAGTATATCCCCAAGATAGTAAATGAGCTAAATATGACTCACAAAAAGAGCAAGTTGTAATTATCTATGATGCAAATATCTTTGATCCTACAAGTTTTAAAAACAACAAAATTGGAGATTCATTCAAAGCTGAAATTCCATTAATATAATGATTATATAAATTTGAAAAATAGCTAGATTAATCTAGTTATTTTTATTTTAATTTTAATAATGTAAAATTATTAAAATAAATATCATTAAACCAAAAGGGGGTCTTATGTCAAGTGTATTTTTTTGATTAGCAGTTGCATTTAGCAGTACAGGACTATTGCTGTTTGCATCTATTGCTATTATTTATGGAAACTTCATTAATCATACAAAAATGAATGCAGTACATTTTCAAAATAATGAAAAATTCTTTAATTCTTACAAAATTGATGAAAGAATGAATAAATATTGAAACTTTCATTACATTATGTTAATTATTTTAATTTCGCTGCAATTTATTTTTAATGTATTTGCAATTTGTCTTGCATCAGTATATTTTTTAAAAGATTTTTTAGGAACAAATACTGACAAAGGTATTACTAGAATAACAAACTTACTTATTATCATTGCTTTAATCTTAATGAACGGATACTTCTCATATTTATTATTTAAAAACTTCATTGTAGTAGCTCGTGTATGACATAAAACAATGAGAGGTTGAGAAATTATTGATATAACAGAAGAACATAAAGATCTTGCAGATTATTTCTATTCAAAAATTTCAACTAAAGAATTTCCTAAAAAAATGAAATTAGACAAATTAATAATCAAAAACAGAGCAACAACACTCTCATATAGACTTCCAAATTTCACAAAATTATATAAAAACGCAATATTACCTAAATGATTTAAAGAGGGTAAGGTTCTATACTATGCATTATTTGACACTCAATATGTAAATGTTGATTCAATGCATGTTGATGATACAAATGTTATAGAATCACTTTACCAATTAATTAAAAAGTTTTATTAATTAAAAAAATCAACTAGAATTTTTATCTAGTTGATTTTCATTTACTTTTGATTTAATTCTTTTCAAGTTTTAACATATGAATCATTTTCATTAACTAAAAATTCTTCGATATCTTCAAAATTAAATACAAAATATGTAATATCGCTGTAAGTTTCTTTGTTTCATTTTCATAATTTAGGAGCAAACAACTCTCTTACACCATTAATAGCTAATCCTATAACACCATTATTCATAAATTTATTGAAGTCGCTATTTGCGCCAATATTTTTAAGTTCAAATTCAGTTGAGCTTCCATTATTGTCATATGCTTTAGTGAATAGTTTTGCATTTTCTTTTCATTGTATTTTGCTATTTTTAATTTGTTTAAGTAATTTAACAAATTTTGCATATTGTATAGAATACATAACAATATGAAAAATGAACATTAATGTGATTATTATGCAGCTGGATGCTATTATTAATGTAAATAAAACAGATGTATCAAGTGAATCACTAATACTTAATTCTCTAGCTGAATATACTATATCCATAATAGAAAAGACAAGTGAGATAAAAATTCAAGCAGAAAGCATAACAAATGGTATAGTGATATATTTAAAAATCTTTTTAGCTCCATCTAAATACTTTTTATTCACAACTTTATTTTCTTCACTTCATTTTTGAATTTGTGCTTGTTTATATGAATTTGTTAATCTTACAGTTTTTTGAATGAAAGAATGTGCAAAAGTTAGTATTACAATTAAAATTGCAAAAAATACGGCTAAGATGAGTAAGTGAGCTCAAATTGGCAAATCGTTAAATATTAATTTCATTAAACTCCTTTATTTAATTATTATATTACTTACACGTCTTTTTATAAAATAAAAACACTCATAAAGAGTGTTTAAATTACATTTTGATGCTTCCGTTTGATCTTGGGTATGGAATTGTTTCTCTAATGTTTTCTGTACCAGTGACATACATAACTAATCTTTCAAATCCAATTCCAAATCCTGAAGTTAACATATGCCCAAATCTACGTAAGTCTAAGTATCATTGTAAGTCTTCTTGGTCAATGCCTAATTCTTTTACACGTGTAACTAATTTATCATAATCAGATTCACGTTCAGAACCACCAATCATTTCTCCTACACCAGGTACTAATAAGTCAAATGCAGCAACTGTTTTACTATCTTCATTTTGTTTCATATAGAATGCTTTGAAATCTTTAGGGAAGTTAATTACTGCAACAGGTGCTTTATAAAGTTTATCTGTTAAGTATTTTTCGTGTTCTGAAGCTAAATCTAAACCGAAGTAAATATCTTTGTTTTCAAATGTATCTGCAACTTTTTTAAGTTCTTCGATTGCTTCTTTATAATCAATGATTTTTAAAGGTGTTTCAACAAAGTGTTCTAATCTTTCGATTAAACCATTGTTTGTTACTTTATCTAAATATTCAATTTCAGTTTTGTTTTTAGCTAATGTGTTTCTTACAACAACTTTAAGCATATCGTCTGCTAAATGAATAACATCAAATAAGTTGTAGAATGCAACTTCAGGTTCAATCATTCAGAATTCTGCTAAGTGTCTTTTTGTGTTTGAGTTTTCTGCTCTAAATGTAGGTGCAAAAGTATAAATTTTGTTCATTCCAACTGCGTAACTTTCACCATGTAATTGTCCAGTAACACCTAGTGTAGCTTTCTTAGATTTTCCAAAGAATGGATCTTTTGATTCGTTATCTGAAACTATAAAAGTTTCTCCAGCTCCCTCTCCATCGTTACTTGTAATAATTGGAGAAGCCATTAAGAAGAATTCTTTTGAAATGAAGTACTTGTGAATTTCGTGAGCTAATGTTGATCTAACAAGCATAATTGCTTTAATTAAGTTTGTTCTGTGTCTTAAGTGTGGGATTTCTCTTAATGTTTCAAGGTTGATTTCTTGGTTTTGAATTGGATAATCTTCATCAACTTTTTTTACTGTGACTTCTGTAGCTACTAATTCAATTGGTTGAGGTGCATTTGGTGTTGCATGCAATGAACCTTTAATAATGATTGCTGAACCAGGTTTAGTTTGGTCTAATAAGTCAAAATCAAAAGCTTCGCCTTTGAAGACTACTTGCAAGTTTGAAATAGTTGAACCATCGTTTACTTCAATGAAGCGAATTTTTTTGTTTCCTCTGTTTGATGAAACTCATCCTTTAATAGTTACATCAGTTCAACCATCAAAAAACTCAGGTCTTAATAATATTTTTTTAATTGAGTACATAAATTTCTCCTAATTAATTATTGGTCTTAATTTTAATTATTATCTTGTCTTTTGGACTATTTTTGTCTAATAAATCAAACATATGTGTTTCATTTTCAAAGAAAAGAACAAACTCATTTTTGTTTAACATTAATTTATTATCGTATGAATTCATTTGAACGAATTTAACATCATTATCTTTATTTTCATTCAAAATTTCATTGTTTACATTATTTGGATTTAAATCATAATAAACAACTTCTTTTGTATCAAGTAAATTAATATGAATATCAATAGTGCTATTATGAATTTCACCAAATAAATGGTTATAAAATGGTGTGTAATTAAGTTTCACTATTCTAATATTTTCATCAATATTAGTTACACCATATGGTAAATTATCAAAATCATATGAATTAATTAAATTCATTGCTTTACTTAAGCTACTATTGCCATAATCATATTTACCTACGTTGACAAACTTGTCATATATCATTTAAACCTCCTAATAATATAATATTTTAATATTATATTATTTTTTACAACTTATGAACTTAAAGAAAATAAAAAGTATTTTCAGTTAACTTGATAATAAGAAAAACTACTTTTAAGCTAGTGAGTAAGCTTTAAAAGTAGTTTTATAGTTTAATTTATAAGAAATTTTGAGTTTCAAATAATGCTCTATATACTTTAACATAAACTTGTTTATCTTCTGATTTGAGCCAATCTCCAATTGAATCGAAGTTTAATAAGAAGTATGCTAATTTTTCGATGTCAGCTCTGTTTTTCATTTTTCTTGAAGCTATATTAATAGGGAAAATTGAACTAAATAATTCAGCTTTACCATAGAAAACAAAAGGTTTTCAAATAATTAATCTAGGGTTTTTGTCATTAAATTTGAATAAGTTTATGTCAGACATTTGTGGTTCAGTTAATTCAACCCCTTCAAACATTTCTGCATTAGGGCTAAATTTAACTTTCTTAGCTTTTTTGAATTCATCATTTAACCTTTTCTTGAACACAAAAAAGTAAGGAATAATAAACAATGAAAAGAATTGTAAATAACTAATTGGTATAACAACTATCGGGAATAATGTTTTATATGTTTCATTGTAGCGATCATTACCAGGTAGTAAAAATAGTTCTAAAAATAAAACAACATATAAAGCTACGTGAATGAAAAATAACACTATTGCAGGAATAATAACCTTGTTTTGAATAGTTTTCAATAGATAATCTTTACCTTCAAGGTATTTTATGTTTACCACTTTGTTTTGTTTATTTCAAGTTTTAAGTTGTTCAATTTTTGCATTAGTTAATTTTAGAAGTGATTTGTAGAATAAAAGACCAGATTTTTCGAAAATAACAAATCAACCTAAGATAACTTGAATTATAGAAATTGCGATTAATGTAAAAGGCATATTTTTTCCTTAATATGATTAATATATTATTAATTATATTAAGTTTTTGAGATGTGCAACAAAAAACACAGCTATTTTAGCTGTGTCATGGATTATTATAATTTAGCGAAGTGTTCTACTGTTCTAACTAATTGTGAAACGTATGACATTTCGTTGTCATATCATGAAATAACTTTGTAAAGTCTTCCATTTTCTGTTTCTAAAACGTCTGTTAATTGAGCGTCAAAGATTGAACCATATGTAGCACCAATGATATCTGAAGATACTAATGGAGCTTCTGTATATAATAATGTTTCACTTGCTGCTGCTTTAACAGCTGCGTTTAATTCTTCAACTGTTGGTTGTTTGTCTAAAACAACTGTTAAGTCAACTACTGAACCTGTAATTGTAGGAACTCTAAGAGCTGAACCACTTAAAACACCTGTAGCTTCTGGAACTACTAATCCGATAGCTTTTGCTGCTCCTGTAGATGTAGGAACAATGTTTTGTGCTGCTGCACGTGCTCTTCTTAAGTCTTTGTGAGGAGCATCTTGTAATCTTTGGTCAGCTGTGTAAGCGTGAACTGTTGTCATGAAACCGCTTTTAATTCCGAAGTTGTCAACTAAAACTTTAACAACTGGAGCTAAACAGTTTGTTGTACATGAAGCAGCTGAGATTAATTTGTCTTCGCTTGTTAAGATGTTGTGGTTTACGTTGTAAACGATTGTTTTAACATCTTTATCTGATGGAGCTGAAACAACAACTTTTTTAGCACCTGCTTTTAAGTGTTTTTCTGCACCTTCACGTTTTGTGAAGAATCCTGTTGATTCAACAACAAGGTCAATTCCTAATTCTGCTCAAGGTAAGTTTTCAGGGTCTCTTTCTGATAAAACTTTAATTTCATTTCCATTAACAACAATAGCACCTTCTTTAACTTCAACATCAACTGGTAATGTGTGGTATGCTGTATCGTATTTTAATAAGTGAGCTAATGTAGCTGGATCTGTTAAGTCGTTAACAGCAACAACTTGCATATCTTTTGAGTTTGTTTGTAATAATCTACGTAAGAATAATCTTCCGATTCTTCCAAATCCGTTAATAGCAACTTTTTTCATAATTTTGCTTCCTTTCTATATCTAAACTAAACTTTTAATAATTTATAAAGCTATTTATAAATTGCTTATATATTATACTTTTTTTAAAAAAGTGTATTTATTTAATTTTATAAATTAAATATTAGCTTTTTATCTTTATGCAGCTTATGAATTAGTCTAAAAATTGAGTGTGATAATCTAACTTTTAATATAATTGCTTTATGAAAAATTCACAAACTATTACTATGTCAGTTAATGAGTTGACTTCAGTTTATGATACTGATAGTTCACTGAAACATTATTTTGAAGCTATTGAAAATGTTGGAATTTTAAATGCTGAAAAATATTGACTAAAAAACCTAAATATTCCTAAAACTGCAAGCATTGCAGATTTAGGAACAGGTACTGGACGTTTTATATTTGGAGCACTTGATTTAGGATTTTTAAACCTTGACGGCTATGATATTAGTAAAAATTCAATTAAAAAAGCTAAAGAATATTTAGCTCAAAATCATTCAAATAAAACTAACATAAATGTGAATTTTTATGAAGTTGATTTATCAAATTATAAATATCAAAAGCAATATGATTTTATGATCTTCACATTCAATTCATTAATGTGCATTCCTTATAGAACTAATAAAATTAATGCTTTAAAAAATGCTTATACTGCACTAAAACCTAATGGATACATAGTTTTTAGTGCTCACGAAGCTAAAGGTGATATTAATAGAGAAAAATTAATTAAGCAGCAAGAAAAAGAAATTAAGTTTAAAAATATTTCTAACTGAGATAAAGGTGACTTTATTTACTATCAGGAAGGGCAAAAAGGTGTTTTATCTTATTATGATTTTGATGAAATTATGTCGCTTTTAAATGAAGCTGGAATTAAACAAATTTATAAATATGCACATAGAGATAGTTTAGGAAAAGAAAGCAAAAATGCATTAGATTTTAGTGATAATGCTATCTATTATGTAATTAAAAAACAAAGTTAATTGTTAATTTAGCAAATGATTTCTTTAATTAATTAAAGAAGAATTCATATTGTAAATAATTTTAGCAATTAGCTTTGTTTTTTGCTAACTTATGCTAAAATATTTTCTATGGAAACAAAAAAAGAAACTTCAGATTACACAAGATTAAAACCAAAACACGAACCAGTTTTAAGATCTACAGTTCAAGCTTACATTGAAACAGGAAACGCTGTAAGTAGCGCATATTTAGTTGAAAAATATAGTAAAGTACATCCTGAATTAGATTTTTCAAGTGCTAAAATGAGATACATTTTAGGTGAGCTTGAAGAGTTAGGTTACCTTATAAAAGAGTCAGGAACAAGTGGAAGAATTCCTACTTTATTAGGTCTTAATTATTATGCTAAATATCTTGCTAAACCACAGACATCTGAATTTGAAAACAAAATTGAAGCTATATTAGCAAACAAAAAAGTTGATATTGATAATACAGTCGAAAAAGCAGCTCAAATTATTGCTGATATGTCAGGTTATACAATGATTACAACTAATAATATCGATGATCAAACACTTCTTAAAAGTATTGATTTAGTTGTATTGTCACCTACAAGAGCAACAATTGTATTAGTTACATCAAATGGTGATGTATTTTCAAGAATTTTAAATATTGAAAATAACGAATTTAAAATGACTGATGTTAAAACAGCAGTAAGAATTTTCAAAGAAAGATTAGTTGATAAACCACTTTGTGAAATTCCTGAAACTGTTGCAATTTTAGAACCTATTTTAAAAGAAGCAGTTCAAAAATATCAAGAGCTTATCAACTCATTTGTTAGAAATGTTTTTGGGAACTTCAAGACTAGAACAAGAAATAAAAATAATGTTTATGGAAAAAATAACATTATCTTGAGTCAAAATATTCAAAGAGAAGACCTTTCAAAAATGATTGAGTTGATTGAAAATCACTCAATTTGAGAAAGTATTGAATCTCAAATTGAAGATGAGGAAAACATAAGAATTCAAATTGATAATTCAGGAACATATATGTCTAAGAAAATTAGCAATCACAATCAAATCACTGAAATTGCTATAGTAGGTGCTACTACTTCAAAATATGATGATATGAAGACTGCGCTTGCAATGTTGGAAAGAATTTTAAGCAATAAGAAAAAATAATCTTGCTGTAAAAATTAGGAATAAAAGAGGAGAAAAATGAATAATTATTTAACAAAGGGAAAGATTTTTGAGGGTAATAAAATTACTGCTGAATTTGAGCTTTTCTTAGATTCAAAAGAAATTATTGAATTTAAAGGTAAAAAAACAATCACAGTTGGTAAAAATGAATACTTACCTGATTTTGACAAATATTTAATTGGTCAAAAATTTAATAAAAAATTAACTATTAAATTAGTGTTTCCAAGTGATTACATTTTTAAAGACTTCCGTGGTAAAAAAGCTTATGTTAATTTAAAAGACATAAAACTTCAGATTTCACACATTAAAAAAGAAGAATCAAAAGCTAATGATAAAGAGAAAGAATTATTAGCTGCAGAAATTGAAAAACTTAATGCAGAAAAAATTCAATTATCTTCACAAATTGATTCTTTAAATGCAAAAGTTAAAGAATTAGAAAACAAAATTCAATTAGATCAATATACATACAAATTAAAACTTCAAGAATTAGACGGAAACTTCAAGCAAAAATATGAAGAATTAGTTTCAAAAACTAATGAAGCAAAAAAACAAGAAGTTTTAGAAAACAAAAAATATGCATTATCTAAGTTTTTAGAAGAATTTATGGAACCATATAACAATTATATGGGGGCTATGAATGCTGGTTTGAATTCAGATAATGAAGTTGTTAAAAACTACTGCTTTGGATTTTCAATTGTTGCAAAGCAATTTGAAAATCTTTTTAACGAAAATGGTGCTCAATTAATTGACCCAATTGTAGGTTCTGAATTTGATGCTCACACTCAAGAAGTTGTTCAAATCGAACACGATAATAATAAAGCTGACAATTCTATTATAAGAGTAGTTAGATATGGTTTAAAAATTGGTAATAGAGTAGTTAAACCTGCATCAGTTGTTATCTCAAAAGTAAAATAAAAAAATTTAGCAAATAAATTATTGTTTTGCTAAATTTCTGTTATAATATACTCACATTAAAAAGAGGATAAAAAAACATTTTATTGCAAAAGGAGATTAAATATGGCTAAAGAAATAGTATTAGGAATTGACTTAGGTACAACAAACTCTGTTGTTACTGTTATTGAAAATAAACAACCTGTTGTTTTAGAAAACCCTAATGGGAAAAGAACAACTCCATCAGTAGTTGCATTTAAAGGAGATGAAATTATTGTTGGTGATGCTGCTAAAAGACAAGTTGAAACAAACCCAAACACAGTTGTTTCTATTAAAAGATTAATGGGAACAGATAAAACAGTTAAGCTAAATGGAAAAGATTACAAACCTGAAGAAATTTCAGCAATGATCTTACAATATATGAAAGATTATGCAGAAGCTAAATTAGGTAAAAAAGTAACTAAAGCTGTTATTACAGTTCCAGCTTACTTTGACAATGCTCAACGTGAAGCTACAAAAATCGCAGGTAAAATTGCTGGATTAGATGTTCTTAGAATTATCAACGAACCTACTGCAGCTGCACTTGCATTCGGTTTAGAAAAAACTGATAAATCAATGAAAGTTCTTGTTTATGACTTAGGAGGAGGAACATTTGATGTTTCTGTTCTTGAATTAGAAAACGGAACATTTGAAGTTTTATCAACTTCAGGAGACAACCACTTAGGTGGGGATGACTGAGATCACGCCATTGTTGAATGAATGATTTCACAAATTAAATCAAAATACGATTTTGATGTAAGAAGCGACAAAATGGCTATGTCAAGATTAAAAGAAACAGCTGAAAAAGCAAAGATTGATTTATCAAACCAATCAACAGCTGCTATTAACTTACCATTCTTAGCAATCACACCAAACGGACCATTAAACGTTGAATTAGAATTAAAACGTAGCGAATTCGAAGCTATGACAGCTAACTTATTAGATAGAACAAGAAAACCTATTGAAGATGCTTTAAAAGAAGCTGGAATTACAGCTAACGACTTACACGAAGTATTATTAGTTGGTGGGTCAACAAGAATGCCTGCTGTTCAAGAAATGGTAAAAAGAACATTAGGTAAAGAACCTAACCGTTCAATTAACCCGGATGAAGTTGTTTCAATCGGTGCTGCTATTCAAGGTGCTGTTTTAGCAGGAGACATTGATGACATTTTATTACTTGATGTTACACCATTAACATTAGGTATTGAAACACTTGGAGGTATTGCTACACCACTTATCCCAAGAAATACAACAATCCCAGTTACAAAATCTCAAATCTTCTCAACAGCTGCAGATAACCAAACAGAAGTTACAATTACAGTCGTTCAAGGTGAAAGAGAAATGGCTTCAGACAACAAATTATTAGGACAATTCAACCTTTCAGGTATTGAACCAGCTCCTAGAGGAATTCCTCAAATCGAAGTTAGCTTCTCAATTGACGTTAACGGTATTACAACAGTTAAAGCTAAAGACGTTAAAACAAATAAAGAACAATCAATCACAATTCAAAACTCTTCAAAATTATCAGAAGCAGAAATTGAAAGAATGATTAAAGAAGCCGAATTAAACAAAGAAGCTGACAAAAAACGTAAAGAAGAAGCTGAAACAATCGTTAGAGCTGAATCATTAATTGACCAAATTAAGAAAGCTAACGCTGAACAAGGTGACAAATTAGATGAAAAAGCTAAAGCAGAATCTGAAAAATTAATTAGTGAATTACAAGAATTAATTAACAAAAAAGACATTCCTGCTCTTAAAACAAAATTAGACCAAGTTGAAGAAGTTATTAAAAACTTTGCTAATGCATCAGCTCAACAAAATGCTCAAAATGCACAACAAGCATCACAAAATAACTCAGATGAAGATGTTGCTGAAGTAGTTGAAGAATAATTTATATAGATATTAAGACACTATAGTGCAAACTATGGTGTTTTTATTTGCTTTTGTAATTAAAAAAACTTAATAAAACCAATTTATTTCTATATTTATTGTTAATAAATATATGTTTTTATCAGATTTATAAATAGTGCATTAAATTGTTTAAAAATTTAATAAAAAAATTTTCATAGTATAAAAAATATACTATAATAAGTTAGCACAAGGCACCATAGCCAAACGGCCAAGGCATGAGTCTGCAAAACTTTGATTACGGGTTCGAATCCCGTTGGTGCCTCCATAAATGCGCCCGTAGCTCAATTGGACAGAGCGTTAGGTTACGGCCCTAAAGGTTACGAGTTCGAGTCTTGTCGGGCGCGCCAGATGTTGCTTTGCTTTGTGCGAGAAAATAAAAAATTTAAAAAATTTCGTTATAAAAATTAATTGTGTGTTATAATATTTACACCAATAACGAATGCGAGTGTAGTTTAATGGTAGAACTTCAGCCTTCCAAGCTGACTGTGAGGGTTCGATTCCCTTCACTCGCTCCATATCAGCGAGAAATCGCTGACCTCATTTGTTTTTTTGTTATGAAAGACAGCTCCCTTTTGGGAGTTGTTTTTTTATCTTTTTTACTTACTAAAATTTGCTTATTACTTATAATATAAAAAAATTATGAAGACAAAAATATATGAAGACAAAAATATATGAAGACAAAGAACTATTAAGCCAAAATTTATAAAAACATTAGAATATAAAGGTGATCATTGATATATCAATGATTTATTTAGAAGTCTTTTAAATAAAAAGATGATAATTAAATCAATTTCTCAAATAATAACCTTTTTAATAATTGTTACATTTGTTGTTTTAGCAATTTTAGGAAAATCAAATGTAGTTGAGAATAATCAATGATATACATACTTAATTTTTGCTCCAATAATTTGGGTTATTTATTCTCTTAAATCGCTCTACGATACTAGTGAGCTAGCTAAAAAAGTTAAAAATGGTTATTACACCTTTAACCCGAGAATGCATTTTGTATTAAGTAATAAAAAACACCTTATAAATTTACTTTATCTAACAGCAGTAATACCACTTGTTGATGTTATTTACAAAATTCTCTTTATAAACACCTTATGCCTTTCTGATAAGGAAAGAAATTCAATTGAAAAAGTTGATGAATTAATTTATTTAATCAATTCAGAATCTGAAAACAAGTTTTCAAGATTAAAAAATGTTGAATTTAAATTTGATGTTTATGAAATGTCAATTGCCGGAATAACAATGGGACTATTTTTAATAGTTCAGACACTTGTTAAATTTACAGCACTTTCAAAAGTTGGATTAAATTTTGAATATGTGTTTTATATTATCTATGCAATCTTTTTCACAACTTATAAAGCAGCACTTTTAGGAGTTGCGTCAGACTTTTTTGCACTATTATTTAATGGTGGAATTTGATCTTGATACTGAATGTATGCAATAGTGCCGATTGCAGTTGTATTGATTACAAAACTATTCATTTTTATGTATAAAACAAAGTCAATGAAAGCGATTATCGTAACTTTTGTAACGATACTTATTTCACTCTTTTCTACCTTCCTTACAATTATTTTAGTATCGAATTCAGATAATCCAAAGTTCTTTGTTAAAAATAAAAAAACTAAATTAATTGAGGGTCTTAAGATCAGTAAAATTTTTGGAGTTGGCGCTCTTACAGATGCTACTTTATACATAATAATTGCAATTTCATTTATTCTAACTTTTGTTCTATTGTTCATAATGCTCTATGTGTATACAAAACAAGATGAAAATAAGAGAATTGCGAGTTATTTCATAAACTTATTCATGATTATCGGAATCGTTCTAATTGTTATGGTTGTATGTAGATGAATTTATGGACCTTATGTCTTCATTAATTATGCAAACTTATTCTTAAAACGTAATTACACAGTAGGGAATAATTATCTAATAATTATGATACCAATCATATTCAGAACCTTAATTTCAATTCCTATTTATGTACTTATTTTATCTACTTTATTCTCTCTTCTGGAATTAATCAAAAACAAGATTGAAGCAAGAAAAAGTGTTAAATATATCTAACTAAAAGTTAGATATTTTTTTAAACTTTCTATACCATAGAACTAAAAGCAAAATACACAAAAACATTTTTTTAATATAATTAAAAAAATATTTAAGGAGTATTTTATGAGTAATAAAAAATCAAGAAGAGAAATCAGATTAAATGTTATTCAAGTTCTTTACAAATACGAACTTTTAAATGAAGCAATCGATGTTCCTACTGCAGTTACTGAATTTGATTTTATTGATATTGAAGAAACAAAAAGATTAAGTTTAATTGCATCTAACTACAAGTTTTTAAGAAAGACTTTATCATCGCTTTTAAACAGCGACTGAAGTTGAGAAAGACTTTCTCCAGTTGTTAGAGCAATCATTTTAAATGGTGCTTTTGAGTTGTTCAATAATCAACCTAAAATTGTTTTCAATGAGTCAGTTGAAATTACAAAAATGTTCTTCCCACCAGCATTAGACCAATCAAACGTGACACAAGAAGAAAGTTACTACAAGTTTGTTAATGGTATTTTAGAAAACTATTACAAATTAATTCAGTTAATGGATAAAGCAAAATAATGTCATCAATCAAAATTAACAATCTTAAATTTGTAATTGCATACAACTCACATCTAAAAAAGATTATCAAGCAATTTTATTTTACAATTGAGCAGTTCGCTAACTACAAGTTAATCAAAAAGCAAGTAGATAATTCAGCTTACAATAAAAAAGAAATGAGTATTTCTTCAAATACACTTAATGAACTTATTGATAAGTTTTTAAGTCACATTGAATTTCAAAAAAATGCAACTGATGCTCAAAAGCAAATGATTAGCAACTTTTATCATTTTATGTTCTATCAACTAATTGCTAAATATTACAACATTGATAATCTCACTTTTGATATTGAGTATTTAGAAAATAACCAAATTAAGTTAGTTAACAATAAGTCATTATCAAAAAAAGAAACTAAACACGAGTTTGATCTTTTAGTTAATAAAGTTAAAAGAACATACTACTATGACTTTTTAGATGAGTTTCAAAAATTGCCAAATTACAACACTGTTTTACGTTCTATTCTAAAGAAGGTGCTTTAATGAAAAATAAAGAAATTAGAGAACAATTTCCAATCTTAAAGTCTATTGTTTATTTTGATTCAGCTGCCTTAGTTTTGAAACCTCAAACTGCAGTTGATGCTTTAGTTGATTTTTATTCTAATAAATCAATTTCATCACGTACAGCAGATACACCAATCGGTAGTGAAGTTAATCAAACAATTTCAAGAGTTCGTTCAAAAGTTGCTGATTTAATCAATGCAAAAGAAACAGAAGTTATATTCACATCAGGAACAACTGAATCAATTAATATGTTTGCTCAAATGATGGGACAAATTCTAAAAGATGGTGATGAAATTTTATTAAGCTCATACAATCACTCTTCAAACATTATTCCTTGATTAGAAATTGCTAAAAAAACAAATTCAAAAGTTGTTATATCAAATGACATTTTAAGTGATATTAATGAGAAAACTAAACTCATTTCATTTTCTAACGAAACTAACAACTTTAATATTTCGTTAGATATTAATGCAATTTGTAAGATAGCAAAAGAAAAAAATATTGTAATTTTAGCTGATGCAGCACAAGCTATTAGTCATAAAAAAACTTCCTTAAATGATTTTGATGCAATAGCATTCAGCACAAATAAATTTTATGGACCAACAGGAATGGGTGTCTTAGCAATTAAAGATACATTACTTTCACAATTTAGACCAGTTAAATTTGGTGGTGGTTCAGTTGACGCGATCGGTAAAGATAATAATTGAACTATTAAAAAGACAATTTCAAGATTTGAACCAGGAACACCTGATTTAGGTGGTTTCTTTATGTTTGATAAATCACTTGATTTTTTCAACTCAATTGGATATGAAAAAACTCAAGAAATTCTTAAGGATTTATCAACTTACTTACACAATCAATTAGCTACATTAGAGAATATTGAAGTTTTCTCGAAACCAGGTGACAACATTGCGCTTATTAATGTAAAGGGAATTAATCCTCAAGATGTTGCTACTTATTTAGGTTCAAAAGGAATTTACACAATAGCAGGAATTTTCTGCGCTCCTTATTTAAGAAACATTCAAGATAATTATTCATTTTTAAGAATTTCACTTGGAATTTACAATTCATATGAAGATATTGACAAACTTATTGAAGAGTTAAAAAATGGAGGTGACTTTTATGCGTTTTAATCAAAATGAAGCTCGTGAAATGATTATGGAGCATTATAAAAACCCAGTTAACAAAAAAGATTTAGATGATAAATTTCAAACTCATTACAGTAATACTTGTTCTGACAAAGTTCAATTAGACATTCAATGAGAAAATGACAAAATCAAAGAAGCAAACTTTAACGGAATTGGATGTGCAATTTTTGTTGCTTCAACTGATATGTTCTTAAATTTAATTAAAAACAAAACTAAAGAAGAAATCTCAAATCTTATTTCGCTTTTTGAAAAGTTTGTTAATCAAGAACAATTAAGCGATGAGCAAATTACAAAATTAGAAAACCTTTGAGTTTTCTATAATGTTAAATCACACTTAAATAGAGTTAATTGTGCTCTGTTAATCACAAAAGCTTATCAAGATGAGAACAACAACTAAAAAACCAATTATTTTCCATATTGACTTTGATAGTTACTTTGCATCAGTAGCAAGATTAAAATATCCACTACTCAAAGAAAAACCAATTGCAATATGCAAAAGTAAATCACATGCAATAGCTGTATCTATTAGTTATGAATTAAAAAACACAAAATTAGTTCATGTTGGAATGAAAAAAGAAGAAATCAGAAGACTAGTTCCTGAAACAGTGTTCGTTGATGTTGATATGGATTTATGCATTAATACATCTAACTCTATTTTTGGTTTTTTAGGCAGAAAATACACTGAAAATATTCATATATCCTCAATTGATGAATGTTTTTTAGATGTAACTAATTTAGTTTATAAAACAAAAGTTTCACCAAAGTTTTTAGCTAGACAAATCCAACAAGAAATCTTAAGAGTTTTTGATATTCCGATTACAATCGGTATATCTCACAACAAATTTTTAGCTAAGATGACTACTAATATTTCAAAACCATTTGGAATTGGATTTACTAATGAAGCTAATTTCAAAGATCAATTCTTTCACTTACCAATTGGCGAATTTCACGGAATTGGTTGAAGGTCTGCTCCAAAACTTGAATCAATGGGACTAAAAACAATTGGCGACCTTTATAAAGCGTCTACAAATACGCTGCTAATGCAAACATTATTTGGTAAGTATGCTGAAACAATACTTAAAAATTTACAACCTTATTATTATGAAAATATTCAACATCACGAAGAACAACTTCAAGGGTTAGGGAATGAAATTACTTTTGAAGATTACTATATGGATGAAGAAATTAAAATTAAATACTTTGATGATCTAATTAAAAAAGTTTCAGGAAGAGCTATTAAACACAATTTAGTTGGAAATGTAGTTTCTGTTTTAATCAGAACCAAAGAGAAAAAATGATTTACAAAGCAACATAAAATTTCCAAATATATCAACACATATGAAGATTTACATAGAGTTGCTTTTGATTTATTTGATAAACACTTCAGGGATAAAGAATACATTGGTATAGGTGTAAGAATATCAGGTCTTAGAGATGTTTTTGATATTTACATACCAGTTCCATTATTCCAAGAAGCGACTGAAATTAAAAAGTATGAAAACATAAATATTAACTTTGCAAACATTGGTGTAAATAAAAATGTAAACAAAGAAAAAAACAAATTCACCTTACAAGGTAGCTTATACAGAAAGTAGGTATTATGAAAATAGGAATTTTTGGTGGTTCATTTGATCCGGTTCATAAAGGTCATTTAGAAATTGCTAAATATGCAATTAATGAGCTTAATTTAGATAAATTAATTTTTGTTCCTACATATTCATCACCATTTAAGACAAATAAAAAAACTGCTTCAGGTGAGCACAGGATTAAAATGATTCAATCAGCTACAGATGGAGAAGATAAAATCGAAGTATCTGATTTTGAAGTTAAACGTGGTGGAGTTAGTTATACAATTGACACACTTAAATACTTTAAAAACAAATACAAAAATGACCAATTATTCTTGCTCATTGGTTCAGACAACTTAATGTCACTTAATAAATGAAAAAATATTGATGAAATTTGTAAGCTTGCAAAAATTGTTGTTTTCAAAAGAAGTAACAATTTCAACAAAATTTATGCAAAAAAATATAATGCTTTAATTTTAAATAACCCAATTAGACCTGAATCATCCACTTTATATAAAAAAGGTGAATTAAACTTTGTTCCAGAAGTTGTTGCAGATTACATTGCAGAACACAGATTATATATAGAGCAAATTATTTTCAATACACTTACAGCACTTAGAGCAAAGCACTCTATGTCTTGTGCTGAATTTGCAGTTGCACTTGCAAAAGCACACGGACTATCTGCTAGAGACGCTTATTTTGCAGGTTTAGTTCATGACATTGCAAAAGAAATTGATCCCGAAGTTTCAATGCAGATAATTAAAGAAAATAAACCTGAATTATTAGATAGTTTTGAAAACCATATGCTGCATCAATACACAGGATACATAATTCTTAAACACGCTTTGAGAATTAAAAATGAAGATATTTTAAATGCAGTTAAATATCACACATCTATGAGAGAAAATATGACGCCACTTGATATTGTGGTTTATATAGCTGACAAAATTTGTCAAGGAAGAAAGTATCCTGGTATCCAAAAAGTAAGATCTCTAGCTTTAAAAGATTTAAAAGCAGGATTTTCACAAGCGGTTCAAGATGCTTATGATTACAACATTAACAAAGGAGTTGTCTTTTCAGATAAGCAACTTGCTTTATATAACAAATACAGAAGTGGTAAATCACCTTTAGATATAGATTTGAAAGAAGGTAACTAATGGAAATGCAAGAAAGATTACAAAAGATTCTCTCTAAAGCAGGAGTTGCTTCAAGAAGAGAAGCTGAACAAATGATTTTAGATGGAAGAATTTCTGTTAATGGTTATATAGCTAAATTAGGTGACAAAGCTTCATTTAATGATGAAATTTTAGTTGATGGGTTACCAATTAATGGCGAAGAACAAAAAGTTTATTTTGTTCTAAATAAACCACCAAAAACTGTATGTACACTTAAAGATAATTTCAATAGAGCAAAAGTTACTGATTTAATTGATACACCTTACAAAATTTTTCCTGTAGGTAGATTAGATTATGATACAACCGGAGTTCTTATTCTTACAAATGATGGAGATTTAGCTAATAAATTAATGCACCCATCATATGAAGTTGTAAGAGTTTATAGAGCAAGATTAAATGAACCGCTTGATAAAAAAGAATTAGCTAAATTAAACAAACCTGTAATTATTAACAAAAAATTTTCAAACCAACAAGTTATTCACATTGAATCAAAAAGTTATTTTGTTGTTTTAACACAAGGGACTTACCATCACGTTAAGGAATTATTCAAATTAGTTGATAAAGAAGTTATCAATCTTAAAAGAGTTGAATATGGTGGAATTACAGTTGAAAACATTCCTGTAGGAAAATATAGACCACTTACAATCAAAGAAGTTAAAACTTTAAAAGCATGAGTAAACAAACCAAAGGCTAAAAAATAGTCTTTGTTTTTTTACTTTTAAAGCTTGCACACTATTGTAAAAGGTAAAAATAATGTATGTATATAAATTTGTAAAAAATATATAATATATTTAAATTACATTTAAATATATCCTGTTAGGAGTTTGTATGATAGACAATAAAGACAAAGACAATAAATTAATTGAAGAAATTGATGTTACATTAAAAGCTTCAGACGATACAGAATTTGAATATGAAGAAAATAACAAAATGATCTTCAAGAAAAAACAACCAGTAGTTGAGCAAGTTGAAGAAGAGGAAGAATTACCTCAAAACAATGATGAATATCAAGTTCAATCTCAAATCATTGAGTCACCAACAGAAGGATTAATTCCAATTGTTATTGATAACGAAATGAAGCAATCATTCCTTGAGTACTCTATGAGTGTTATTGTTTCACGTGCTCTTCCAGATGCACGTGATGGACTTAAACCAGTTCACCGTAGAATTCTTTACGATATGTCAGAATTAGGAATTACACCTGGTTCACAACATCGTAAATCAGCTCGTATTGTAGGGGATGTTTTAGGGAAATATCACCCACACGGTGATTCATCAGTTTATGAAGCTATGGTTCGTATGGCTCAAGATTTCTCAATGCGTTATCCACTTGTAGATGGGCATGGTAACTTCGGATCAATCGATGGTGACTCTGCTGCTGCTATGCGTTATACAGAAGCAAGAATGTCTAAAATTGCTTCTGAAATGCTAGAAGGAATTAAAAAAGATACAGTTGATTTTGTAGATAACTATGATGGAAGTGAAAAGGAACCTACAGTATTACCTTCAAGATTTCCTAACTTACTTGTTTCAGGTTCATCAGGGATTGCTGTTGGTATGGCAACTGAAATTCCACCACACAACTTAGGCGAATCAATTGATGCAGCTATTGCTCTTGCTAAAAATCCTGAAATTACAGTTAGAGAATTAATGCAACACATTAAAGGGCCTGACTTCCCAACCGGTGCAATTATCCTTGGAACAAAAGGAATTTTAGAAGCATACGAAACTGGAAGAGGAAGTATTCCTGTTCGTTCGAAATGCGAAGTTATTGAGCAACCTAATGGAAAATCAAAAATTATTATTAGAGAAATTCCTTATGCAATTAAGAAAACTACAATCATTGAAAAGATTGCTGAATTACACAAAGCAAAAGTTGTTGAAGGAATTACTGACTTAAGAGATGAATCTAACAGAGAAGGTATTCGTTTAGTTATCGATGTTAAAAAAGGTGTAAATCCACACATTCTTTTAAACAAGTTATTCCAAAAATCAAATATCCAAACATCATTCAACTTTAACTTAGTTGCTATTGTTAATGGAGAACCTAAAACATTAAACTTAAAACAAGCTCTTGAAGTGTTTATCGAACACCAAAAAGATGTTGTTTCAAGAAGACTTAAATTTGATTTAAATAAAGCAGAAGAACGTGCTCATATTTTAGCTGGATTAAAAATCGCTGTATCAAACATTGATGAAGTAGTTAAAATAATTAAACAATCTAAAACAGATGCTGAAGCTCAAGAAAAATTATCAAGCAGATTTAATTTAACTGAAAGACAAACAAAAGCTATCCTTGAAATGCGTTTAAGCAGATTAACAGGATTAAACATTGAAAAAATGGATCTTGAAATTAGTGAATTAAATGTTGAAATCGCTCATTACAAAGACATTTTATCTTCAGAAGAAAAATTAATTAACCAAATTGTTTTAGAACTTGAAGAAATCAAAGAAAAATTCAATGACAAACGTAGAACTGTTATTGATGAATCAGCTGTTGGTGTTATTTCAGATGAAGATTTAATCCATGAAAGAGAAATTGTTATTACATCAAGCTCAAAAGGTTATGTAAAGAGAATCGACTTAGATGAATACAACACACAACGTAGAGGTGGGGTTGGTTCAGTAAGTATGAAAACTTACGAAGATGATGATATTGCAATGATTATTCACGCATCAACACATACAAACTTATTATTATTCTCAAACATTGGTAAAGTTTATGCATTAAGAGGTCACCAAATTCCAGAAGGTTCAAAACAATCAAAAGGAGTTCCTTTTGTAAACATCCTTTCAGGATTAGATGTCGAAAATGGAGAAAAAATTATCTCAATTCTTAATGTTGATAAATTCTCAGATGATCAATATTTAGTAACTGTAACTAAACAAGGTATGTTTAAAAAATCTGATCTTAAATTATTTGCAAACATTAGAAAAAATGGACTTATTGCATTCAAATTAAAAGAAGGTGATCAGTTAGTTAGAGCATTTGTGATTGGAAATGAAGAATCTGTATTAATCGCAAACAACTACAGAAATGTATGTATGTTCAAATCTGATGACATTAGACCACTTTCAAGAAATTCATTAGGAGTTAAGGGAATTAAACTTGATGATAATCAAGAAGTTGTATCAGCTTCATCAGATAGCGAAGGTTCATTAATCCTTACACTTGGTGAAAAAGGATTTGGAAAACTTACAGACAAAGAACAATTTAGATTAACAAGAAGAGGTTCTAAAGGAGTTGCTGGTATTGATAGTAACAAAGCTGGAAACTTAGTATTTGCTAGATTTGTTAATACAAACAATGAGCTTTTAGTAATTACATCATCAGGTTCAACAATAAGAACTCAAATTAACCAAATTTCTGAAACAGGAAGAAATGCTAAAGGTGTAAAAATTATTAACTTAAAAGACAACGATTCAATCGTTGCTGTTGAAGTTATTTCACAAGATAATTAAGAAGTAAAATGATGCTAAAATAAATTAGCATTATTTTTTTATTGCTTGCATTAAGTTAAAAAAGGGTATAATAGCGTCGTTAATTTATTAAAATACAAAACGACAAAAATATATAAAAAACTTAATTTGGAAAGGAATTGAAATGTCTAAAAAACCTTCAATTTTCAAAAAGTCATTAGTTGATGCTAAAAACAATTTAAAACGTGGAAACATTTTATTATTAGCTATTGCTTTCATTTTAGGAGCAGTATTCAGTGCTTTAGTTGCTTCATTAGCAAACGATATTATTATGAACCCAATTTCTAAATTATTAGGATTTGACGAATTAGCAAAAATGGAATCAAATGGTGTTCTTTACGGAAAATTCTTAGCTGCATTATTAACATTTATTATTGTTTCATTTGTTGTATTTGCAATTTTATTAGGATACTTCTTAATTGCCAACGCTATTGCAGCTCACAAAGCTGCCAAAAGACCAGCAGTTGCTGAAGCTCCAGCTAAACCTACAACAGAAGAATTGATCTTAAAAGAATTAGTTAAACTTAATGACAAAATGGATAAAAAATAATTTATTCAAAAATCAAAAGCTACCTTTTAATTAACAAGGTAGTTTTTTTCTGACTTTTTCAAATGAAGTTCAAATTGAAAAATAAATAATGGTCAATAGATATTTTCGATATTGAAAATTAGAGTTTATATCATTCATGTTTTTTATTATTTTTAATACTTTTAAACCTATGACAGTGACGAATAGTTGTTTAAACCTATGTGACGTGGGGGGTAAGAAATAAATCTTCGCAATAACCAACGGTCTATAATTAAATTGAGGATGAATTTAATAAGAAAATTGAAGATTTAAGAATTAATAAATGTAATTATTTATGTTCTGCATTTAAAGATGTTTCCAAGACTGGTCATTTTAAAAAAACGTTTAGATTTTGAGACTGTAAGGAAAACGATCAATTCAATATAAATCCATGGATTTAAATTTCTTTATTTTTATTAATTTATTAAGTTTTTAGAATAAATTAATTAATTAGGTAAAAATATAATAAATGTTATATCATTTAATTATATAAAGAGTAAGTAAAGTAATTATTTGTTTTTACTTACAGATGGAGACTTATGAAAAAATCAAGTTTATTTAAATTATTATTTTTAGCACCTGCAACAAGTTTGTTGATTTCAGCAATTTCTTGTGGTAATAAAAATACTGAAGAGCCGACGCCTGCTGAGTCAGAAAAACCTACGCCAATACAACCAAAACCTGTAAATCCTGCTCCTGCACTAGATCCAGAACCAAATCCAGTAACACCAGAACCGGATGCTCCAGAAAAATTAAATAGTGTTGAATCATATAAATCACAAATTGAGCAAACAAGAGTTGATTTTAACAATTACTTGAACAATTATGCAAATGTTTATAAAGGACGTGCTGAATCATTTGTATTTCATATGGCTAGACCTGAAGGAACTGATGAGCAATATGGATCTTACAAAAATTTTGCCGATGTGATTTTTAGCAAAATTAATACAGTAATTGATGGGTGAGATACTGTAGTAGGAAATAATGTAGAGTCTGCAAAAGAAGAATATGCAAAAATTAACAAAATGTTTTCGACATTTGTTAAAGGTTTTAATAAGCAATTAGCTGCGATAAATCCTCCTACTTATTCATTAAAATCTGAAATGACAATTGATGAAGTTAGAGAACATTTCAAAGAAGTTGTTCAAAGAGTTGTTGCAGATAAAAATGAAGATCATTCAAACGATGAAAACTACAAACAATTAAATGGAAGAATCAATTATGATAAAAATGGATATTTAATTCCTGCTGATACATATTATGAAGTTGTTAAAGATTTCTTAAAATCAGGTTTTAGAAATTTCAAACAAATTTCGTTAGTTGCAACATCAGCAATTTCATTTGAAGTTACACCAGAGAATAAAGTTTATGGAATTTTAATAAATGCAAATGACTTTAGAAGAAATGATATGAATCAAGTTGTTGATAAATATGTTGAAAATGCGCTTAGTTTAGTCGATAACTCAATGAATACTTATGAAAAAGTCTATGTGCTAGGTAAATACGTTTTAGAAAACTTAATTTATAAAACTAAACCAGGTACAGAAACAATGAACTCACTTGACTTTGCTTACATAGAACATAAAGGTGTATGTAGACATTATGTTGATCAAATGGCATTACTTTTATCTAATGTAAATATTTCATACAAAGTGATGCAAGGTGACTACCACACTTGATTGAATATCCAAAATGAAGATGGTAAATGGTTCTCAACTGATCCAACACATGCAGATACAGGAAAAGCTGAAAAATACTTCCCTCTAGGAAAATCAGGTGAAATCGATTTAGATTTTGAAATGAAAAACTTTTTTAATTATCAAAATGCAGTTACAACAGATTTCACATTATTTGATTTAAAACCAAATGATGGTTCAAATGAAGCAATTAACTTTATTTCTCAAGAAATGCATAATTCATTATTTAATAAGTGAGTTTACAAACTTAAAGATATGTATGCAAATGGAGAAGAAATTTCATCATTAAACTATAACGATCATAAGTTGTATTTTGTTTCGATAAAAGATAATCAACCTAAATTGCAATACGTTGAAACAAACAAAACTATCCCAATTGAAAATATTGAAAACTCAATTCATACAGTTGATGAATTTGGTTCATTAGTTAGTGGACTAAGTTTAAAAGTTTTACCAAAAGCTGCTATGCATGGGGATAAAATGTTCTTTATGGCTCAAAATGATAATGGAAATTATATTTATTCATACAATATTAAAACGTCTGGACTTAAAAAAGAATTTGTATATAGTGGAGACTACAAAAACTTCTTTATCTTCCTGAATAAAAATGAAAACAAACTTGAGTTTTCATTTGGAGATCAAAATTCAGAAAACAAATTAGTTAAGTTATTTGACTTAAATTTACAAGATCAATAGAAATTGAAGCAGACTAAAATGTCTGCTTTTTGATTAAAAAAACATCTCAAGTTACTGAGATGCAAAACTCTATTTTTTAGCATTCTTGTGCTCTGAAACAATTTCATTAAGTTTTCTAAATCAGTGATTTATTCCACTTTTTGAAACATACACATTATGTTCAGTGTTAAGTAAATTTGATAATTCAGGGAGTGACAATCATTTGTTTTCAACTTTTAATCTAAATAAAACAAGTTGATTGTCTGTGAAATGAATATCTAATCCATTTTCAAACATATAGTTAATGTTTTCAATATGCTTAATTGTACTCTTTGCAATCTTATTAATATTACTCATATCGATATTATTAATACGGTTAACAACATTTTCAAAGTCACGAGCAATAATTATGTTTTGAAGCTTGTACCAAGACTTTTTAGCATCAATAGCTGCTAAAAAGTCAATAACTTTTTCCTTATTTTTAAGGTAAATTATGTATTTATTATTTCTATTCAAGAAGTTGAAATTAAAGTCATATTGATTTAGTTTTTCTTGAATTTTTACTAAGTGTCCAGAATTATGTGAAGAAATTTCTAAGTGGTATGAAGTTGATGATTTTCCTGAGATGCTACCACTACCAAAGAATACACCAGCAAAAAAACTTGTAAGTGAATCTTTAAAATCAATTTTCTCAATCATTTCAAAGTCAGAAATCTTAATTAAGATTTTAGTTTTTCATTTTAGATTAATGATTGGTTTAATATTAATTTTTTCAAGTTTTCTAAGCAATTTTGAATAAAGATATTCATTTTTAATTTTGAGAACATAAAACTCTTTTTCAACTTCTGCAGCACAAAAAAGTAAACCACTTAAAAACCTCTTAATTTCGTGTGGTTTAGATAAGTTGTTTATGACTTCTTTTTTTAACTCTCAACTAAACGATGTTTTATGTTCTTTATTCATAGTTTAATTATAAAAAATATAATATTTTATGTAAGTTATTTTTTAACAAATAAGCAATATTTTTAGTTCATAAAAATGCATATAAAAGTCGGATTTAGACATTCAAATAAAATAAATTTATTTATAATTACTTGCATAAATGAAATTGCTAAAACTTTTTTACCTTACACATAGGTATATTAGTTAAAAACTAACATATAACATAGTTATATGTAAGGTTAATCAAAAAATATTTTTTTGATAAAATTAAAAAGCAATATAAAAGTTTAAATTGCAGAAAAGTAGAAGACACTTCTCACCTGATGACCATAGTCTTGGGTTTAGCTACAATTAAACGTATCAAAAATTCTGATACCTTTTTTAGTAGAACAAGGAAGTGGGTAACCACTTTTTTACTTAACATTTATTTAAGGAGTATATTATTCAAGCAAAAGGAAAGAAAACACCTTCAGAACATTACGTAAATTCTGATATTCCATTCAAACAAGTTTTTGTAATCGGAGCAGATCAAGAAAAAATTGGTGTAATGTACACATCTGAAGCAATTGAATTGGCAAAAAGCCAGAGAATGGACTTAGTTTTAATAAGCGTTGAACCTAAACCAATCTGTCGTATTCTTGATTACGGTAAATTCAAATATGACCGTAAAAAGAAAAATAAAGAACTAAAAGAAAAACAAACAATTATTCAAAATCGTGAAGTTAGATTAACTGCGATGATTGGAGAAAATGATTTACTTACAAAAAGTAGAAAAGCTAGAGAATTTCTTTTAAAAGGTGATCGTATCAAAGTTTCATTAAAATTAAGAGGACGTGAATTATTGATGAAAGATTTAGGAATCAAGACTTTAGAAAAATTCTTCGCAACATTAGAAGATATTGCTGAAATCACATCAGAACCTAAATTAATCAATAATCGTTTCCTTGACATGAATCTCCAACCAAATAAACAAAAAGTACTTAGATACCAAAAAGAAAAGAGTCTTGAATCAAAAGATCAAGATGCTAAAGAAGGAGAATAAAATGCCAAAAATGAAAACTAAAAGTGCGTTAAAAAAACGTATTAAAGTTACAGGAACAGGTAAAATCTTAAGAGAACAAGCTTACCGTTCACACTTAGCACAAAACAAAACTACAAAACAAAAACGTCACTCACGTAAAGCTGCTCTTATGTCTAAATCAGACCTTAAAAGATTTAAAGCTTTAATCTAATCTTGTTAAGTTAATTCATAAACAAGATAATAATTAACATTATTTAAGAAAGGAATTAAATTATGGCAAGAGTTAAAGGTGGAACAGTTACAAGAGCAAGACGTAAAAAATGAATAAAATTAGCTAAGGGATATTTTGGACACAAATCAATCGGTTACAAAGTTGCTAAACAAGCAGTTGTAAAATCTTGAACATACGCTTTCAGAGACCGTAAACAAGTTAAAAGAAACTTCCGTAAATTATGAATCGCTCGTATCAACGCTGCAGTTAGAGCAGAAGGAATGAGTTACTCAAGATTTATTAACGGTTTAAAAAGAGCAGGTGTAACAATTAACCGTAAAATGCTTTCAGAATTAGCTATCAACGAACCAAAAACATTTGCAGTTTTAGTTGATATTGCAAAACAAGCTTAATTTTAAATTGCTATTCACACATCCGAATGGATGTGTTTTTATTTTGCTTTTTTTGATGTCTTAAAATTGCAAAATAAAATCTCAGAATAAACATCCGAGATAGTATATAAGCTATATAAATTAACTTTGAGGTTTGTCAACAAAGTTTCTAATGATACTTTTAGCTGTAACATCAACATTAGCAAAGATTGGTTTTCATTCTCAATCTATTAATGTATTTTGAGGAACAATATGATCGAAACTAATGTTTACTAATTTATCAAAACTTGTTTCAGTTGAGTTGTCATCAACACCTTTAACAAATTTTTCAGGGTCAAAGTATTTTTCAATTCTGATTGAAACAATTTTAACTTCATCATCAGGTGAAACCATTTCTCTAACTGAATTAATGTTTCCTTTGAAGTATTCTAACTCATTAGGGAAACGTAAGTCGTCAATGATAAATAAACTGCTTTTACCTGCTTTAGAAGATTCGCTAGCAATTGATTTAATTTTTTCAAAAACTCTTGAACATCAAATGTTTGTATCGATGTTTCTTCCAACTTCCCCCATAGCGATCCAAAGTGGTCTAACAATTTCTTTGTCTTGACCATTTCAATTAATTTCATCTAAGATAGGTTGAGTAATTTGTTTAATTGGTTGTGCAAAAGATAAAATGTGTGTGTTATCTTCAAATTGAGGTTTTAATTGTTTTGAAAGTTCATTACTTAATAAACCTTTTCCACTACGTCTTTTACCATTGATTAAAATAATAACGTGTTTGTTTTTGCTCATATTGTCTCCTTGTATCTATATAAATTTATTGTTAATAGTGCATTAAATTATGCATTTTATGAATCTAAATTTGAAATAAAAACAACGATAGAAATTGATTAATTTCTGATTGCTGTAAATGAATTATAAAGACAAAATTTAAAAACAAAAAGAAATAGCTGAAATTTTCACAAAATGTGAAAAATAGGAAAATTACAATTTTTTTGATTAGCAAAATTTACCAATAACATTAGAAAATTAAAAATTTAATTTTATTTCATAAAAATACTTTTATTACTATGCTATAGGTATAAAAGTATCAAAAGTATTATTCTAATTTTTAAGTTATGCTATATAATATAAAAGCAATACATATAGACAGTAACTGTATAAATGCTTATACTTAATTTGTTACCGAGTGTATCTCATTCCTGTTCAAATTGTATTGCGTAATAGATTTTGAAGGGAGGCACAAGTATGTCAGAATCAAAATTAAAAGCAGCTAAAAAAGAAGTTGTTTTAGAAATTGTTGATAAAATTCAAAACTCTAAAGCTGTTGCTTTTGCTGAATACCGTGGTTTAACAGTTTCTGAATTAGAAGATTTCAGAAAAGAAGCTAAAAAACTTGGTGTTGACATCAAAGTTTACAAAAACCGTTTATTCAACTTAGCAGCACAACAAACAGGATTTGCTGACTTAGCAGAATACTTAGTTGGTCCAAACATTTTCGCATTCTCAAACAATGACGATATGTCAGCAGCTAAATTACTTACAAAATATGCTAAAACTCACAAATTATTAGTTGTAAAAGCTGGAACATTTGAAGGTAAAGTTATCAACGCTGCAGGTGTTAAAGAAGTTGCTACTCTTCCAACATACGAAGAAGCACTTGGAATTCTTGCACGTTCAATGATGGCACCATTACAACAAATTTCATTATCACTTAAATTAGTAAGTGAAGGTAAAACAGAATAATAAAAATATTTAGTTTGAAAGGAAACATATTATGGCTAAATTAACAAAAGAAACATTCATCGAATCATTAAAAGAAATGTCAATTAAAGAAGTTATGGAACTTGTAGACGCTATGAAAGAAGAATTCGGAATCGACCCTACAGCTGCTGTCGCTGTTGCTGCAGCTCCTGCTGAAGGTGGTTCAGAAGAAAAAACAAGCGTTAAAGTTGTTTTAAAAGCTGACAACGGTAAAAAAGTTGCAATCATTAAAGTTGTTAAAGACTTATTAGGTGTTGCTTTAATGGATGCTAAGAAAATCGTTGACACATTACCAGCTGTTGTTAAAGAAAACATTAAACCAGAAGAAGCTGAACAAATTAGAGCAGCTTTAGTTGAAGCTGGTGCAGATGTTTCAGTTGAATAATATAACTTCAATTAATTCAAATTTATAATTAAAAAACCTTACAAAATCTGTAAGGTTTTTCTTTTTTATCTCATTAACTATAAAAAAAGTGAGAGCTCATGGCTGTACGTGAGACTCTCTTTAAAAATATCTAAACAAAACCACCAGACACAGCACTTCCTCATGTGGCTGCTACATTTCTGTCCTGACCAGGTTAGTGGGTTACTGTTCTGATGGCTTAAATATTATAACACCATTTTTTAATATTCTCTATTTTTTAATTTTAAAATTTCATCTTCATTTAAATATCTAAACTGACCTTCTTGTAGTGTTTCCTTTTTAATATCCAAGAAAGCAAATGAAATTCTTTGTAATTTAGTCACTGTTAAATCAAAATGTTTAAACATTCTTTTAACTTGATGGTACTTACCTTCATTTATTGTAAGATTTGCAGAATTATCTGAAAGAATTTGAAGTTTTGAAGGTAAGACTATTTCATTATCTCCTATATCAAAACCTTTTTCGAATTCAGTTATTAAGTTTTGGTGAATTTTGTTATCAACTTCAACGTAGTAAGTTTTCTCAACATGTTTTTTAGGTGAAAGCAAATCGTGAGTTAATTGTCCATCATTTGTTATTAATAGTAGTCCTGTAGTGTCTTTGTCTAATCTTCCCACTGTATGAATATCTTTATATGAGTTAATGTTTTCATCTAATAATTCAAAAACAGTTTTATTTAAGTTATCGTAATTTGCACAAACGTAGTGAGCAGGTTTGTTTAGTAAAACATAAATAAATTCTTGTTTAGGAACAATTAATTTATCATCCAAACAAACTTCTTCATTAATTATATTAATAATTGATTTAACCACTTTGTTATCAACTTTAATTCTTTTAGAGGAAATTAACTTTTTAGCATCAGTTCTACTGATGTTTAAGTTAAATGAAAGTCATTTATCTAATCTGGTCATATTATTTTAGTAAAGCATTATAAATGTTGTGTTTATAAACTTCTACCCCTGGTTGAGATAATGGGTCAACTCCAAATAACAATGAAGATAAGATTGCAACAAACTGGAAGAAAGCAAATAAATGAGCCAAATTATTGATTGAAATTTCATCAAATTCAATAATTAAATCATCATTGTCAAATGCATTATTTTTGATATTAAAATTAGGTTGATTTTCACCTTTTGTGCCTAGGAGACCTAGCTGATCGAATTTTTTATTGTCTTGATTTAAGTTGTATTTTTTATTGTTAAATACAATATTTGTTGTGATTGAAAAATCACTATCCAAACTATTTGTATTATTAACAGAATCCTTAATTGTTAAATAACCTTTTTTTTCTTTATTTTCACTTGAGTTATATAATGAACAAATGTATTCAACAAAGGAATCTAATATAAAATCATTATCATTAACAACTTCAACAGTCTTGTTATTGTATCTTGCAAAAATGTATCTAAAAATAGCTGTAAGGAACACAATATTTTCTTTTATTGGTGTGTTCAAGGTCTTTTCAATAATTGAGACAAATGTCTCGATTAATTCTCTTGAATTAAAATTCAAGAATTCAAGTACAAATAATGATGATGGATCAAATATTGAAACATATCTTTCAGGTATGTTTGTAGGTAATTTCAAGAATAAATAATTATGAATTTTAGCCATCTTATTAAGTATATTATCTGCTTCAGTGCTTGCAACTGTAATAAGTGCATTTAGCATTTCAATACTATCGATTTTTTTTAAGTTAGCTTCAAGTAGTTTTCTATATTCTCTAAATGAAACAGAGCTTTCAATAGAAATCGCACTCTTTGAAATGTAATAGATAGCAAATTTTTGCCCTATTAATGAAGAAAGTTGATTTGTTAAAACTTCAGGAGAAATGTTGTTTTGTGTAAAGATAATATTAAAATCAGGTTTATTATTTAAATAATTATTAAAAATAAAATCATAAATCGCTTTAGTAGTTAAATATGATTCTCCATCAGCAATCACAACTAATGTATCTACTTTGCTAGATTTTAAAAATTCAACTTTAGCTTTAATTAACTCTAAGTTAAATTCAAGATTATCATCAATATACTTAAGCACATTAGTTTCTTCATCGTCAGTGTTTTGAAAATTTAAAACTAAGTTGTTATGAATACTGTTAACTTTTTTAATAATTTCATTAATTTTGCTGTGTTTTAATATTGAATTCACATCCTTAAGTTGGATATTTAGGTTACCGAATTTATACATTTTTCTCCTTATTAATAGTGTTAATTAAATTTTATATTTATTTTTAGAGTTCACTATCTTAAAACACTTATTTTTATAATAAAATTCGATATTGTCATGATATAAACTAATAATAGTTTATAATATAGCAAGCAAATACATATTTATATGTATTTAACATTATTTTATTTAAATAATTTGATTAAAAATTACATTATTTATTCATATTTTGGAGGTAATATGAGAGAGAAACAACCGACTTACATATTTGGTTTAGGTGGCGTTGAAGAAATTGGTAAATCCACATTAGTTGTAGAACATATGAACCATATTTTCTTAATTGACTCAGGGATTAAATTTGCAGACACTTACAACACTGGTGTTAAAGGTATTATTCCTGACTATTCATACTTAAATCAACCTGGAAAAATAATTGAAGGTTTATTCATTACACACGGACATGAAGATCACATTGGTGGTGTTGTTTATTTAGTTAAACAAACAAAAATCAAAAAGATTTTTGCTCCAAGAATTGCAATTCAATATTTAAAACTTAAATTTGAAGAGCACAAAATTACAAGAAAAATTGATTTTATTGAAATCAATAAATCAGATGTTTATAAGTTTGCAAATGGATGTAGAGCTGACTTTTGAACCGCTCAACACTCAATTCCGGATGCATTTGGTGTTAGATTAACTACCCCAAACGGTTCACTTATGTGTACAGGAGACTTTAGATTTGACTATACACCAATCGGAAACTATACAGACTTTGCAAGATTAGATGAAATTGGTAAAGAGGGACTTACAGTTCTTTTATCAGATTCAACTAATGCTATGAGACCTGAGCATTCACCTAGTGAATCAGATATCTTAACTGACTTAGAACGTCATATGCGTGCTGCAAAAAGAAAAATTATTATTACTTCATTTGCTTCTAACTTAACAAGAGTTAAAGTTATTATTGAACTTGCTGCTAAATTAGGTAAAAAAGTTATTCCATTCGGTCGTTCAATGATCCAAGGGATTAAAATTGGTAGAAAATTAGGTTACATCAATGTTCCGAATGGTGTGATTGTTGATAAAAAAGACTTGCCTAACATTAAAGATTCAGACCTTGTTGTTTTAACAACAGGTTCTCAAGGTGAAGAACTTGCTGCATTATCTAGAATGAGTTATGGTAAGCATGCGACAATTAAAATTGTAAAAGGTGATATGGTTATTTTCTCATCAAGTCCAATCCCTGGAAACAGAATGGTCGTTGAGTTACTTACAAACAGACTTTATAAATTAGGTGCAATTATTAAAGAAAATGGTGTTGATGGTTACTTACATACATCAGGTCACGCTTATGAGTGAGAGCATGATAAAATCTTTAAATTAACTAGACCTAAATATTTCCTTCCATACCACGGTGACTACAGAATGTGTTTGGTTCACGGACAAACAGCTATTAAAAATGGAGTTAATCCTAAAAATGTTTTAATACCTAAAAAAGGTCAAGTGTTTGAAATGTACAATAACGTTATTAAGCCAACTAATAAAACGATTAACTTTGGACCTATTTACATTGATGGAAACACAGTTTTAAACATTTCAGAAAAAATGCTTCAAGAAAGAGCAAAACTTAAAGATAGTGGATTTGTTAATATTGTTTTCTTAATTGATAGAAACAAAAATGCTATCGTTAATAGACCTCAAATCGTAACAAGAGGAAGCTTCTTTGTAAAAACTTCAAAACAATTAATTGAAGAAACAAGGAGAGTTGCTCACGGTGCAGTTCTATACTACATTAAAAATAATCCAGAATGATCTGTTAAAGATTTGGAAAAATTAATTCAAGATAGATTAAGTACATTATTCTACAAGGAAAAACGTAGAAATCCTATTATTATTCCTACAATTATGTTCCTTGACGAACCGACTGATGAAAAATTAGCTAAAGTTAAACTTAACTTCGGTAAACAGATAGATATTGATGAACAATTAAATGATCCTACAACAAAGAATTTAAGCAAATCACTGAAGAAACAATTACTTAAGGTTAAAGAATCAATTTTTGGTGAAGTTGAAAACGATGAATTAGAAATTGATGAAGAAGATGAAATTTAACCAATAACACTTGAGCACATGGATAAACACTCTATGTGCTTTTTATTTTGCAAAAGTAAAATCCTAAATTTTTATGTAAATTTTTCATATTTTTAAGCAAACTTTTCAAATAATATAAGGTAGTAAAATCAAAGGAGTATAATTAAAATAACCAAATTATTAAGGAGGTTATATGTCAGGTATTATTATTGCTGTGATTATAATTGTTGCAGTGCTTGCTGTAGTAATGCTTGTGATTACAAGTTGTCTTTCAGTGAGAATTGTTAGCGAAACTAACTTCTGCATTGTTGAAAGACTTGGTAAATACAAGAAAACAATGACTAAGGGTGTAAATTTTATGGCTCCTTACATTGATAAAATCAGAGTTAAAAATAACTTTAAGGAAAAAGTTTTTGACTACCCTGCTCAACACGTTATTACAAAAGATAACGCTACTATTCAAGTGGACACAACAGTATATTTAAAAATCTTTGATCCAAAATTATTTGCTTATGGAGCTGAAGATCCATTTTTAGCTATTGAGTTTTTAACATCAACAACACTTAGAAACTTAATCGGGGAACTTGAACTTGATGAAGCATTAACATCTAGAGAAATTATTAACGCTAAGTTAACTAAAATCTTAGATGAAGCTTCAGATGCTTGAGGAATTAAAGTAAAAAGAATTGAAATTCAAAACATTATTCCACCAAAAGAAGTTCAAGAAGCTATGACAAAACAAATGCAAGCTGAACGTATCAAGAGAGCTCAAATACTTGAAGCTAGCGCTGAAAAAGAAAGTAAAATTCTTAGAGCGCAAGGGGAATATGAAAGTACAATCTTACGTGCGAAAGCAGAAAAAGAAAGTATGATTGAAAGAGCAACAGGTAAAAAACAAGCAATTGAACTTATTACAACTGCAAACATTTCGACTGAATATTTACAATTACAAAGTATCGAACAATTAGAAAAACTTGCAAATGGTCATGCTACAAAAATCATCATTCCACCTAACTTAGCAGATGTTGCTAAATCAATGTCAGTTGCAAAAGAAGTTTTAGATTTACCTTCTAGAGAAGAAGCTAAAGGAAACAAATAGAAATTAAAAACGAACAGTGTAATCATTAAAAAAACACTGTTCGTTTTTTGATTTTAATTATCCAGCATAAGGAGCAAATAAAATAAGTGAAATTGCTATATTTATAAGAATAATTCAGAATAAAGAAATTCTTCTTTTAGCTAAGTAATATGAACCTAAAATACCTATTGGTACATAGATTTTTAACAGAATATTTTTGTATCCCACAAAATAATTATTGCTTGTCCATCCTGCATAACCTTTAGAAGATGAATTAAAGAAAATTTCAGGTACATAAATAGAGATGAATAATTGAATCGCAAGAGCAATAATTATTCCTGAAACAATTGGTTTCATAATGATTAACATATTAGCAATGAAAGTATTAGTTTTAAATTTTTTAATATACTTCATTGCAATTACCATAACGATAATAGCTGGTAAGCAGAAAATTACATAAGTTAAGAAAACTGCTATATAACCTCATCATTGACCAGATGCAACTAGGTAACCTGTGAAAAAGGCGAATTTAGTTGACACAACACCAGGTGTAGTATTTGAAATTGCAAACACATTATTGATTGCATTTTCATCAATATTTGCACCAAAAACTTGTGCTAAAAAGTTTCACAATCATTGGAATATTGGCATAAAAACTTGACCACCACCAAAGATTGAAAGCGAAATTAAAATTAAAAGAGGTAAGCAAACTAATAAAGCAGTAAGTAGCATTATTTACCTCCTTTTTTAATGAAGGTAATCCCATTTTCCTCAAGTGATTTATTTAATGATTGCTTATTGATAAAGTGCTTTTTATTTACTAAAAACACTACAGCAAAGACAAATAAGATAATTACAATTGAGAAAATTGGTAAATTGTAAGGTGATGGAACAAACAAGGAAATACAGATTGAAAAGAGCATAATAATTAATCAGACTGGTAATTTGAGTGATTGTTTAGATTGCTTTATATATCTTTGTGCAAATGCAATCAAAAAAGCAATAATTGAAACAAGTACACCGACTGAAATTATTTTTAAGTACTCGCTAGGTATGTATTTAGTCAAGATAACTAAGAAAATAAATGCAAATATTACGTGAGGTAATATTCCTAATAAAGTAACTAATGTTCCCTTGAATTTACCTAAAAGACTTATAGATATATATGAAATTGTTTGAATAACCGAAGCACCTGGAAGCATATTTGTAACAATTACAATATCATCCATTTCTTCGTTAGTTATTCATTTTTTATTATCAACTGCTTCTTTTTTAATAACTGGTAAAAGAGCATTACCTCCACCGAATCCAATAAAAGTAACTTTGATAATAAATCAAAATAATTCTCAAAAACTAACTTTTTTATTGTTTTTATTCATTATGTCTCCTATTTATTTAGCAATATTTTATAGTTTTTTCAAAATAACTAAACAATAATAAAAAGTTTAATGATTTTTCTCATTAATTTAGACGAATTTAAGAATTTTTAAGATTTTTATGACTATAAAATAAATAAAATGCTATTATATATTTGCATCAGTCGACAGCTGCATTTTATGTAGAGGAAAGTCCGTGCTAACACCATCTGCGATGATGGTAGTGATCGTGCTAAGCCAAATAAGCTTAGGTTATGCATTATGTGTATAAACGACTAGTGCCACAGAGACGAGAAATATGAAACGGGTAAACTCCACGAGTTAGAAACTCAAATTTTGGTAGAGGAATCATTATTTTAGAACTGAATAAAATAATGGAGTGACATTAAGTCATTAGATAAATTGTCGACCTAGACAGAACACGGCTTATAGATGCAAGCATTCAGGCAACTGAATGTTTTTTTATTTAATATAAAAAATCCACCAAATGATGGATTAGTTAAATATTTGATTTACTTGTTCTTTGATGTGTTCATCAACGTGATTTGGTTCAGTTTGATTAATTGGAGAAACTTTTGTTCCAAAGTATTTAATTTCTTTTGAATCATTACCTGTTAAGAATTTAAATGTTCCTTTTAATCAATCAGAGTGATTACCTCAAGTGTATCAACCCTGTGGTGCACCTTGAGTTGAAACTATAACTGTATTTAAGTTAGTTAATAAAGGAATTGCGTCACCTTGCTTTGAGTATTTGTAACTAAATGTTTTATTAGCAACTGAAATAGCATCGATGAAATTTTTAACTATGACACTAGGTCCAAAGTTAATCATTGGGTTTGAAATGATTAATAAATCAGTTTCTTTAAGTTTTTGAATTCATCTATCTGACTCAACATCTGTGTAATAAGTAGTAAATGTTTGCTTAGTTAAAAAATGTTCATTTAGCTTTGTAGTTGATAAGTCCACTCTTTCGATTAATGCATTTTCTTTTGATTTAAGTGCTTCTTCAATGTAATTTAAAATGTTAGTTGAGTATGATTTTTCATTTTGTAAAAGATTTCCATCTAAAATTAATACTTTTTTCATATTTCCCCCTTAAATTTTATAAAAAGTTAATATTTAGTTATTTTTTAGCTTAAAAAATCACTTTTTATATTAGTATATTTTAGCAAACTTTTAATAATAGGTATGATAAAACACAAAAATAATATAAAAAGTTGGTATTAATTAACAAATACCAACTGTAAAAATTATTTAGTAGAGTAACCAAATTTTTCAAGTGCATCTGCATCATCGATTCATTTTTTAGCTATCTTAACTTTTAAAGTTAATGATGTAGGAATATCGAATTGATGCGCAATTTTCTTTCTAGCAACTGTACCTATTTTTTTGATTTTTTCACCGTTTTTACCTATAACCATACCTTTTTGAGAAGCTTTTTTAACATAGATAATTGCATCAATATCTAATCTATCTTCAGATTCTTCAAATTCTAGAACTTCCACAGCAATTGAGTGAGGTAGCTCTTCATAAAGTTCATTAATTGCAGATTCACGAATGATTTCTTTCGCTATAAAACGCATAGATTTGTCTGTGATGTATTCAGGATCATATTGAGCTTCACCATCGTAAGCGTATTTTTCAATTTCAGTAATTAAAGCACTAATTGATTTAGGATCGTTTACATCAGTAGACATAATTGTTTCAAAACCGTGTTCTTTAAGCTCTTTGATTTTATCAAGTAGCTTTTGAGGATCTTTTTTAATTTTGTCAATCTTAGAAATAACAGCAATCTTGTTTTTTACGTGCTTGATTTTTTCTAAAATCATTTCATCACCTTTGCCAATTGCCTCATCAGCAGGTGATAAGAATAAAAGAACATCTATGTCTTTGGTTGCATCATAAGCGTTTTTGTTTAAAGCTTCTCCAAGTTTATTTTGTGGTTTATGGATACCAGGTGTATCAATGAAAATGATTTGTAAATCATTTTCTGTATAGATACCTGTAATTTGGTCTCTGGTTGTTTGAGCTACATTAGTAACAATTGCAACATTGTAGCCGATAATAGCATTAAGAAGACTACTTTTACCTACGTTTGGTCTTCCTAAAATACTTGCAAAACATATTTTCATAATTATTTAATTGTAATTTCTTCAGCTCTAATGCTGTATGGAACTATTTCTTCAACTGTGTTAACTCTTAATTGTTTTCCATCATTACTGTATTGGTAAACTTTTGCATCAAGAGGCATAAATTCAGTCATAACTTGTCTACATCCAGCACAAGGACTAATGATTTCATTTTTTCCACTAATAATGTGAATTTCTTTAAATTTTCCAACTTTTCCACCGTATGCTACTGAACCAAACATAGCACTTCTTTCAGCACATAAACCTGATGGATAAGCAGCGTTTTCAACGTTAACTCCGTAGTATTCTTTTCCATCTTCAGCAACTAAAATTGCAGCTACTGGGAATTTTGAATATGGTACATAAGAGTATTTAAGTAAATCTTTTAATTTTTCAAATGTCATGTCTTTTCCTTCTTTTCTTGTTATTTTTAAAGGATTAAAAATATCATCAACTATTTTATTCATTTGAATTCTTTCTTCTTCAATTTCATGGTCATATCCAGCTAAGTGGACTAATCCGTGAGTGAATAAGTAGCAGAATTCTCTTTTAATTGAGTGTCCAAAATATTTTGCTTGTCTTACAACTTTGTTTCAACAAATAACTAACTCTCCAAGATGAATAAATGGAAGTTCATCATACATAGAACTATCATCAAATCCAAATGAAAGGATGTCAGTTACATAATCTTTGTTTCTGTATTCTTTGTTTAATCTCTTAATTTTTTGAGGAGAAACTAAAGAAACATCAACAATTATTTGTTTTTTGATACCGAAGTATTCTGCAAAATTTTTGATAATCTGCTTCATTTCTTTTTCGAAAATAATTGCATCTTTGATTTTCGAATTAATAGTTAATGATACTTTTACCTTTTTCATACTTTATAATTATACTTGAAATATGTAAACATATTTAGTTGAAGAAAATAAAAAAACTTGAAATTAATCAAGTTTAGTAATTTAATTTAACACGTTTTTTAGTTTCAAATTGATAATCAACTGCTCATAGTTTTCCATCAGTGAATTGAAGTGGTAATCCATTTGGAACTTTGTGTTTTGCAGCATAATAAATTTTGACTCTTTTGTTATCTAAAATAACATAAGCACCCGGGTTAGATGAGAATGCTCTGATTTTATTAAATGCTTGTTCAACTGTTAAATCACTTGTTAAGAGTGCATCTTCTTTTAATAATTTTGGACTCAAAACGACTTTATCTTCATCTTGAACAATTTCCTCAAAATCACCTTTAACGTAGTCTACAAGTCATTTTGTGATATTTTCAGTAGCTAATTTTGATAATTTTACAAACAATGTATCAGATGTGTCTGTGTCTTCAATTGGAATTGAAACCATTTTAATAATGTTACCTGCATCCATTTGTTTTGTCATATACATTAATGAAAGTCCGGTTTCTTTATCTCCATAAAGAAGTGAATATTGAATAGGCGCAGCACCTCTATATTTAGGTAACAGTGAACCGTGAATATTAATTGAAGCTAATTTTGGAAGTGCTAAAACTTTTTCAGGAACATATTGACCAAAAGCACAAGTTAGTAAGATATCAAAATCTAATTCTTTAAGTTCGTCATAAATTTGTCCGATTTTTTCAGGTTGAAAAAGTCTAATGTTATATTTTTGAGCTAATAATTTTGTAGGAGTAGGTAAAAGTGCATAACCTCTATTTGCTGGTTTATCAGGTTGCGAAACAATTCCTACAACGTCAAAGTTTTTGATAACTTCTTCAAAAATAGGAACCGAGAACTCCGGTGTTCCTGCTAATAAAATTTTTGTTTTATTCATTTTTCTCCTATCCGATTGTGATTTCCTTGTAAATTAGCTCTCTCATAACTTCAACAATTTTAGTAAGCATTTGTTCGGTTAATTTAGTCGTTGATTTACTATTTTCATTAATTTCTTTTAAGTGTGTAAACATTTTTTCAGATGTAAAGTATGTTCCAAAGAAAGTAATTTTATTATTGATTGATCTTTGTTCTAAAATTTCCATAATTACTGAATCTCAGAATCAAATACTTAAGTTTTTAAGTCCAATTTCATCTAAAACTAACAAATCAACTTCACTAAGCTGTTTTTTAATAAAATCAATGTCATTTGAGTTTTTCTTATCAAATGTTCTTTTGATTTCTTGGTCTAAATCGTTTATATTGATGTAAGCAACAGTTTTGTTATCTAATGCAAAAGAGTTTGCGATTCTTGAAAGTAAATTACTTCTTTGAGATTTTCTTACTCCAGAAATTAAAAGACCCTTCATTGACAGTTCATTGTGTTCTTTTAATTTTACTTTTAACTCTTCTACATACTTGTGTAAGTCAATATAGTCATCATCATTTATAACTACATTTTCAATAACTTCATCATTAATCGGTTCACTGATGTCTGTGAAAATTAAGTGATTTTCTAATCTTAATTTTCTACCTTCATCATTATTTGCTATTTTTCTGACTAACTGCAATTTACCATTTTCATCTCTTAAAAAATAATTTCTAATAGGTAGATTTTTATCGATAGTTCTTTGTTTATAGTAATCAATTAAATGAACAAAATAATCTCAAATTTCCTTATCTGAGATATTTAATTCATCAATTAGTTGTACTAATATTTCTTTTTTCTTAATATCAGCAATAATCTGTGCAGGATCTATTTTCAAGTTTTTATCTAGAAAAATTCTTCAATCAAGATTTTGATTATTCTTTGTCATTAATTAAGTCTCCAATTAATGTTTAAGAGCATTCTTAAAAGCTTCTTTTTCATGGAAAATTTTTTGTTCTTTTTGATCTTTAAATTTTCCATCAAAATAAGTTTCGATTGTGTCAAATCTCATAAGACCTGCATTTTTAATTTCAACCATCATTGAGTTTGCATGTTTAAATCACTCGTTAGGAGTTGAAGATTTTTCTTTAGAAATATATAAAACATAGTTAATGATTTTTGAATCAGCAAATTTACTGATTCATTCATCTAATTTGTTTTCAATTTTTTCATTTCTAAAACCATATGAAATTGATTTATAGAAATCTCTTGTGCTTAATTTAATTAAAGCTTCATATTTATTTGAATACTTATATTCGTTTAATAAGCTAATAGGCTCTAACATAGAAAAATCTACTGGTGCAAAATCGGCATTTTGTTGTCTTAATTTACCTAAATTAATTAAATTGTCAACAAATTCATTATTTGGATATTGAGCTTGCTCATTCTCATTATTAAATACATCAAAGAAACTTGCTGAAACATCTTGGATGTGTGGTGTTTCAATGATGTTTGATTTTTTCAATCTATTATTAACTTTAATTTTGAAGTATGTATCACCAATTTTAGATTTCAACATTTCTGAAATTAAATGGTTATTTTTAATACCAGCTGCATTAAGTGGTTTTTGAATACTAAAGATAGTGATTTTTTGTTCATCATCTCTCAAAGTATCAATTAAACCAACGGCTTCAAGTTGTAATCTAGCTTGATTTAATCTGTTTTCGTGCATATTTAAGAATGTAGTTAGAGTTAAAAAATCATAGCTACTTCTTTTGTATTTGCTATCTTTAACAATATCTAATAAATATTGGTAAAGAAAAACAGGGTCAGCACCTAAAAATGGACCGTAAAATTCACGTAAATTACTAAGGTCCTCCATTGTTATTTCGTTAACTTTTTCAACTGCGAAATATTGATAAATCATCGGTGCTTCCTCCTGTTTTTTCTTGTGTTTGAAATTTTTGGTACTCTAATTTTACTTACTTATTTTTTTAGCTCCAAAAATTCTTTTATTTTTTCCTTACTATCTCTAATATTAATAGGGATATGCACAACCTTTTTTGACCTAAAAAAATCTTTTGTGTCTCAATTGTAGTTGTTTTGGTTGTCTAAAATTTCATTTGTGAAGTTATCCACACCCCTAATTTTTAAGAATTTTGACCTATTTTCTTCATCTATTTGCATATGATAGACCGTAGAGAAAAAGATTGAAAAATCGACTATTTTTGTATATAAAATTGGTATTTCTACAAAATCGTACTGATTTGATTTAAGGTGCTCAAAAATTACTTCAAAAACATACTTTTCAAGTATTTTTAAGTTATTTGGATTTAAACTTACCCATTGCTTAATAAACGGTTTTCAAACTTGATTATTTTTGATTAAAAAACTACCGATTTTATTGTTAATTTTGTCGATAAAATCAGTATTTTTTTCATATAAACCATCTACAAATTCATCAAGATTTAATGTTTTATAACCTAATTCTCTTGCAGTATTTAAAAAGTAAGTTTTACCAGAGCAAATTCTACCTACTATTGCTATCATAATTTAGCATACTTTCTTTTAATCTAACTAATTCAAGTTCATCAAGAATAGACATTGCATTTTGTATATTAAGTTTTAATAAGTAGTTATCTTTTGATTTATTAAAATCTGGAACATTTATATATAACTGAGCCATTTTATAACAGAATAGGCCTTGTTCATATCCGGATTCTAATTTTGTAATAATTGATTTTGTAAAATTATCAGTTCAAGTATCTTTTTGTTCATATAAATTAATGAAACTTTTGTATTTATCAAGAATACTGATAGCAGTTTTTTCTCCAATACCTTTAATACCTGGTAAGTTATCGCTGCTATCTCCTGCTAAACCTTTATAATCAGGAACTTGATTTGGATAAATTCCATATTCTTCAGGATAAATGTCTAATGTTAATAAATCAAATTTATTTTTTTTAGGTCTCTTAATAATAACTGATGTGTGTTTATCAATTAATTGATGTAAGTCTCTGTCTTTTGAAAAGATAATTTTCTCTTCTCCTTGAGCAACATTTTTAACATAAGTTCCGATTAAATCGTCAGCTTCATAACCAGTTTGCTCTTTTCAAGGAATTTCTAAAAGAGTTAACATTTCTTTAATTTTGTCCATTTGAACAAATAATTCAGATGGAGCTGAAGCTCTACCACTTTTGTATTCATCAAAAGCTTCGTGTCTGAAAGTTTTTCCCTGACTATCAAAAGCTATAAAAATGTGTGTTGGATTAAATTTGTTGAATATTTTAAGAAGTTGATGGAAGAATAAGTTGATTGCATTAGTAGGGAAACCTGTTGAAGTTCTTAAAATGTCATTAGGATTTCCATAATATGTTGCATAAAATGATTGAAAACTTAAGTAGTTTCCATCAACTAATAAATGTAAGTTTTTCTTATCCATTATCTACCTCTTTTCAATCACTAAAGTTATAAAATCCTTTGCTAATTTTGATTAAAATCAACATTTTTCTAGGTCTTGTATCATTAAGAATTTCAATAGCTCTATTATTAAAACCAAAAACTGTTACAGATTTTGTTGAATCTGTTACTGATAATCTAGGTCTACCTTTAGCATCCTTAGTCACTTTGGTTAACATAACTTCAATTCACTCATATTGATCTGTAAGCTGATCTAATGTTAATGTATTGTGTTTGTTTGAAATATTTGAATTTAAGTTATAAATGCTTCCTAATAATTGAGATTCATATTGAATTTGTTCATTTAAATCACTTGGTATGAGTTCAAATTCAATTTGCTCAATATTTTGCATTTTAATAAACTCTTGGAGTTGTTGTTTTTTGTCACCTTCAATTTTCTTATATGAAGCGACAAATAAATCATTAAGTTGCTTGCAAATGATTAGTCCATTTAATAAAGTTTGCATTCCATAAAATTCTCTAAATGCATTAGCTTTGATAAGTGTTTCAATATTTGACTCAGTTACATTTCCTAAATTTCTTAATCTAAGATACGAAACTATAAAGTTTTCGTATTGACCATTTTGATTTCTTTCTTCAAGTATTTTTTCAACAGCACTTTCACCAATTCCTTTAATCATATTGAATGGTAAATAAAGTTCATTATCAACAATTTCAACGATATTTGATGAATTGTTAATTTCGGGTGATTGAACTTTTATATCTTGTTCACTAGCTTCAACGGTGTATTTTTTGATATTTTGCTGGTCTGAAGATGAATTTGAAATTAACACTTTATAGAAAATAAGTGGATAGTTTGCTTTATAGAAAGCTAACTTATATGAAATTAATGAATAAGCAACAGCGTGAGATTTATTAAATCCATAAGCAGCGAATTTTTCAATATTTGAATAAATTCTTTCTAATAAGTCTATAGAAATATTGTTTTGCAATCCACCTTCGAAAAATTCAGCTTTATAGCTATGTAATAGCTTTTCATCTTTTTTAGAAATTGCTCTTCTAAGTAAATCAGCTTGAGCAAAAGACATATTTGCAACTTGCTGTGCAATTTGCATAATTTGCTCTTGGTAAACAATAATTCCAAATGTAGGTTTGACAATTTGGTCATATAGTGGATGAATTGTTTCGATTCTGTTTTGGTTTTGTTTATTTTTACCATATGTACCAATAAATTCCATTGGACCAGGTCTAAACAACGACACAATTGCATAGATATCATCAAATGAATCAATTTTAACTTCCTTGATTGTTCTTTGCATTCCTATTGATTCAAGTTGAAAAATTCCATTTGTATGTGTGTTATTAAGTAATTTTTTAGTTTTATCTTCTAATTGAACTGAATAACTATCTCCTATGACTTTTTCAAAAGTCTGTTCAGGTTCTAATAAATCTTCAATTTCTTTAAGAATAGTTAAGTTCTTAAGTGCTAAAAAGTCAATTTTAATAAGACCATATTTTTCTAAATGGTTTAATGTAAATTGAACTTGTTGAATTAATCCATTATTGTAAATTGTGGGAATAAGTTTATTAATTTGTTGATCACAAACAATAATACCAGCAGGGTGTGTTCCGATTTGTCTTGGTAACCCCTCAATTTTTGAAGCATACTCGTGTAAGTTAGGATATTTATCTACATATGATCTATATTTTGGATTAGTTTCATAAGCATCAACAAGACTTAAGTCAGTTGACTTAATTGCATTACAAATTTTTTCAACTTCTGAAAGTGGTACATCTAAGTATCTTGCAACATCTCTGATGCTGTTTTTTAGTGCTAAAGTTTGAAATGTCGTAATTAGAGCAACATTTTCTCCTCCATATTTATTTTTAATGTATTCTAAAACTTCATTTCTTCTGTTATCTTGAATATCAATATCAATATCAGGAAGAGAAACTCTGTCAATATTTAAGAAACGTTCAAATAGCAATCCAAATTCAAGTGGATTAATATCTGTGATTCCTAATATATAAGAAATAATTGATCCAGAAGCACTACCTCTACCAGGTCCTACTTCAATTTTATTTTTCTTAGCTCAAGCAATTGCATCTTGAATAATCAAAAAGTAGTTAATAAAACCTAATTTAGCAATAACAGAAATCTCATAATTAACTCTATTTACAACAACATCTTCACCGAATTTGTAAATAAGTTCTTTAGTTCTATCATTAATTAATAATTTTTTAAATTCTGCTGTTGCATTGTCTGAAAATTTAGCCAATTTAATTGAATTATTAGGTTTATAAACATTGCAATTTTGTGCAATGTATAAAATATTTTTATATACATCTTCGTGAAGATCTTGTCAATCTTCTTCATCTAAATATTCATTATATGTTTGAATTTCTTCGTTAATTGAACCAATTTTTTGAATAACTCTGAGGATTTCGTTATCTTCAAAATTTAAAACTTTTTTAGCTGGTGCATAGACAGTTTGATATTCAAGTGGAGTTTTATTATTTAAATAAAAATTACTTAAATATTTATCAACTTCAATACCTTTAGATCTGTGTCCTAGGTATTGATGATCAATAATGAAAATATCTGAATTATCAAGTTGATTGTATGAAACTACTTTGCCTTCAGATTTAGCATAAATAAGTTGATTAATAAAAGCATATCCATCATTGTTTTTAGCTAATACAATAACAGTAAATCCTTCTGACAAATCAAGTTCAATACCAATAAGTGGTTTGATATTAAACTTATCTTGCATATCTCAATAATATTGCAATGCATATAAGTTTTCTTTATCTGTTAAAGGTAAGAATTCTAAATTATTTTCAACTGCTAATTTAATGAGTTTTTCAACTCTGATAGCAGAGTTTAAAAATGAATATTCAGTATTTGTGTGAAGATATATTTTTTTCATATTTAAATTATATTTTTCTTTTATCAAACTAACAGAAAATAGCTGATTTTTTTTAATTGAATATATCTACTAAATTCATAAAAATTTCGTTAATCACCCTATTTTGTGACACTGTAAAAATCATTTTTTCAGTTTTAGAAGGACAATATGTAAAAAAATATAAAAAATAGAGTTTTTTATGAAAAATTACAAATAAATAAGATATTGCAACTAATAAGGAGCTATAGACATTTAAATTAAAATTAAAAGAAAATCAAAACAATTATTTTAGTAATGATGTTAAATCTAAAACTAATTACCAAATCGATAGAACAATTGAATTTCTCAATGAATTAATCGCCATTCTTAAATCTAATTAAAAAAATACAAGCAAATAATTACAGTTTCAGTTGTAATAATTGCTTGTATTTTTATTTTAATCTCTTGGAGCTAGTGTTATTTGCTCATTTTCTATCTTGTATTCATACTTTTCTGAATCAATTTTGTACTCATATTCATCAAGTTTTGGGAACTTAAGTCTAAGAATATACATAATAAGCTCATAAACCATTATCATAGCTCTAACATCATTTTCACAGTACTTTTTAAGTTCAGGAACAATGTCGTTTTCTCAATGCGAATCCCCAATTAGTTTTGCGTGTCTAATTTGCGCTTTTTCCATTGCCATAGTACCTTTTTGAATAACTAATTCTGAATAAGGTGTAATCAATGTTTTTAGTTTTAAATTGTTATGTGTGATGTATTTTTCAACTTTCTTAATACTACTAAATCTCAGTAGTTCATTAATATAACAAATTCTATCTAATGAAAATGTTTCAATATCACTATTAATTAATTTAACTAATTCTAATGTTTCATTGCTTGTATTTTCTTTAAATACAATGAAATATTTGTCTGAAATTAACCTAGATTTAAGTTCTGTTGATGTTGATTTAAAAATATCATTTAAGTCAATTGCTAAATTGTTGATTTCATTAATTGCCTGTTTGAAGTTTCCTAATGTTTCAAAATGCAAGTGAATTTGCTCTTGAATTTTTTCATTATTATTTTTGTATTCAATTTCAATTAAATTAAGAAGCTCTTTGTTTCTTGTATTTTCATATGTCTTGTTATATACAACGTAACCTTTAGCATCTTTATCGTGAATTATCTTAAACATATATATTGTTTTCGATAAATCAAAGTTTTTTGTGTCTATGACAAAGTTCTCTTTGTAAATTTCTTTACCATTTTGAGTTTTGATAACCGATACCTGGTTAACGATTTGCTGATATGATGATGTACCAGGAATAACTGGATAGATTGATGAAAAACCTTCATAGTCATATCAAACAATTACTGAATCTTTTAAGTGAATTTTAAAGATTTTATCAAGAGCCGCTTTAACATTTATTGCATTTATTTTTTCATATTTGTTAATTAGCTCAAGCACTTTATCTTCTGACTCTTTGACTATTCTACCAAATGAATAAGGTATAAAATCTTTTCCATAAAGAAATGCTCTAATAACTAATTTATCAGGTGACTTGAATACATCTGTAGGTATATTAATAAGAGAACTGTTTGAAATCTTTGAGTTTTTGTATGCATTTATGAAATCATTTAAACTATTCATTAATTCAAAATTATCTTCAGCATCTTTGCTAAAACAATATCTAAATAAGTTGTAATCAATATTAGATAATTCGGGTGCTAAATAATAAGAATTGATGATTTTGTCAATGTAACTATCAAATGGTTCATAGTAAACATATGACTCAGGTGAACTTCCTCTCTTGTCTTTTGTAAGAAAAACACCATTTGATTTTTCAATTAATGAATTAACTGATTTATAGATATCATGAGTTTCTTTTATTTGGTCTATGAATTCACTAAATATCTTAATTGCATTAGGTATTGTTACAAATTCTTCTAAATTAAGACCTAAACTTCTATCGCAATAATATCCTCTTTTAGCACTCAAAATAAAGGAATTTGAATTTTTTGTAAAGTTATTTAAGTAGTCTTGTTCGTTTCACGAATCATACAATACAAGTGTTCCTGATTTTAACAATCCGTGTTCGATTGGAGTGAATAAATTATAAAAATCATCTTCGCTCATTCAATCTAATTTATCAGATTTATTACTTGGTTTTGAAGGAGATTTTATCTTTGTCATTACTGAAAAGACTTCATAAAAATCAATCTTGTCTTTTTGTGTTAATCTAAGTTTATTAACAAATGGATTAATAATAATTTCGCTAATAGATTCAAGAGGAATATTTGATTTCTTTAGTACGTTGTAGTTGTAAAAGTTTTTTTGATATAAATCTTTCTTAGCTTTATCAACATATGATAAACCTACATATTTTTTAAGTTGTTTATCATATATAAGTGATGATGAAGTTAAATAAAATACATCATTTTGATTCTCGATTTTATAAGCAAATACAGGTTCAATAATTACTTTGATTTTGTCATCATTTAAGTAATTAAGAGTTTGCTGTAATTTGACTTCTAAATTATCAATTTGCTTAATATAACCAACTTCATTTGGTTTATAGTTGTGTTTATTTAAATATCAGTTGTATGCATCCAATTTAAATTGCAAGAATTCAGAAACGTTAACTTTAATAAATTCAACTTGTTCGCTGTTTTCTTGTTTTGCAAAAATTGAATCTAATTCGTGTAAGAAATTATTGCTTCAAACAAGTTTATCTGAATTTGTATCTAGTTCCATTTGCAAGCTTTGTTCAGACATAAATTCAGACACTTTATTTGCATCAATTGCATTTTCTCCAGATTCGTCCTCATCATCATCTAATTCATCAATATTGCCGAATTTAATATTGCTCAAATAATCATCAATTGATACATTATATTTATCAAAATAAGCTGATTGTTTAATTCAATCAACTAAATTATTTGAATGAAAAATAAGTAAAGGATTTTTGAAAAAAACCTTTAGAAAGTTGTTTGCAGTTATCTTAATAATGTTTTTTTGCTCCATAATTTACACCCCTTATTTTGATTATATCAAGTTGTCAATATTTGATTGTAACTTCTGTGTTTGAACCATAGGGATAAATAAAAATATCACCAGAAGAATCTCTGGTAATATTGAATTATTTATCATTTTTTAAAGTATTCTTGAACTTTTTGATATTAAGAATATCCTTGAATTTGTTAAAGAAGTTTTGGAAGATTGAGAACACTCTTTTCTTAGTTTCATATCTATTTGATGAATTTGCTCCACGTGGAAATAATGGTGCTTTGATAGCTGAATCCAAGCCTTGTCCATCAAATTTTAAGCTTCCACTTTCAAGTGAGTTAAGAATGTATTCTTTAGCTTGCTCACCTTGAATGTTTTGGCTATTAATAATTGTGTTAATTTCTTGTCCAGCTCTTTGATGAACGAATTTTTCTCATTCTTCTCAAGTGTTGATTTCAATTTCATTTTCAGTAGCAGTCTTTGAAATATCTTGAATATTGTATTGGTCAATGAATTCTAAAATAAGATCCTTTTTGTTTCTGAGAGAAGTACTTGATTGTGCAAGTTTACCAACTTCTTTTTTAACTTTTTCAGTATCTGTTTTTTGAGCAAATCTAGTTGCAATTAATCTAATGATGTATTCAACATTAATTTCATCTTGTTGAACTAATTCGATTTCAAAGACAATATCATTGATGATATTTTCTTTGTAAACGTCATTCTTTTCTTTGTCCTTAAATTCATTTCAAATATTTAAGTAGTGAGATTGATAATCTTGCAAGTCTCTGTCAGGAATAATTTTATTAGCATCTTGTTGGAATTCATCAAACACCATTAATGTATTCTTACATTTTAAGATTTTTCCAAATAACTTAGCAAATTCTTTCTTCTTACTTTCAGGGAAGTATTCGATTCTTTGGTCTAAATTCTCAAGTGGGAATTTTTCTTTTATTTCATTAACATAGTCAACGTAACCCTTAACGTGCACACCTGTTTTCTCATTAGTTTCACCATTTAAGTAGAAGTTATAATCTCTAAATAAAGCTGTATTAGAAGCTTCTTTATCGTTAAGAGCAAATAATGCAATAGCATCTTGAACTTCTTTTCTTAAATCTCTAAAGCAAACTATGTTTCCACATACTTTAACAGAGTTTAAAATTCTGTTTGTTCTTGAAAATGCTTGAATTAAACGGTGATATTCAAGTTTTCTATCAACTCATAAAGTATTTAATGTAGGTGAGTCAAATCCAGTTAAGAACATATCAACAACTATTAAGATATCAATATCTTTGTTTTTCATTCTTAATGAAACATCTTTATAGTAGTTAGCAAACCCTTCGGCACCATCTAATGAGAAGTTAGTTTTGAACATTTGATTATAATCATCCATAGCTTGTGCTAAGAATTCTTTATCAGTTGAATCATAGGTTACGTTTGTAGGGATATCAATATCTTCTTCCTCGAAAACTCCTGATTCAGGATCTGGATTAGGTGCATATGTGAATATTGTTGCAATTCTTAAATTTCTATGTTGCTCTGCTAATTGTTTTTTGAATTCAAGGTAGTATTTTTTAGCCATCAAGATATTTTCAACTGTAAAAATAGAGTTGAAACCTTGAAGTTTTGTATCAACTTTTATTTCTTTAGCAGTGTTATCCTTGCTTTTAACCATTTCATCATAGTTAACTAATTTAGAAAATGAGTAACCATCTTTTGCTCTGGTTTTTCTATCAAAGTTTTCAAGAATGTACTGAACATTCATTGCGACTCTTTTGTCTGATTCCTTGATACTTTTCTTATCGATTCCATATATTTTCTTATCTTCGATACCAGAAGCAGATTTAAATGTATTCAAGAAATCAACTTTAAATTTAAGAACATTATGGTCTCTAATACCATCTAAAATTGTGTAAGTATGAAGTTGGTCTTTGAATATATCAGTTGTCAGCATTTGACCATTTGTTGTGTTTGCGTTTTCAACAAATATAGGAGTTCCAGTAAATCCAAATAAGAAGTATTTTTTGAACTTGTTAACAATTCTTTTATGCATCTTACCGAATTGTGAACGGTGGCATTCATCAAAGATGAAGACAACTTTTTTATCATATATAGCTGATTTAGGTGTTTTTTCAATAAATTTTGAAAGTTTTTGAATTGTTGTGACTAAGATTTTAGATCTTTCATCTTCAACAGTTTCATTTTCAAGCACTTGACTTAAAATGTTTGTCGATTGTACACCTTTAACGCTTCCTTTTTCAAAACGGTTATATTCATTAATTGTTTGGAAGTCTAAGTCTCTTCTGTCTACAACGAAGATAACTTTTTCAATGTCATCTAATTCTTTTGCTAATTCAGCGGTCTTAAATGATGTAAGTGTCTTACCTGAACCGGTAGTATGTCACACATATCCAGTTGCATCTTTTTTACCTCAGTTGCCTAATGAAGACATCATTTTAATTTTTGAAATGATTGCTTCAGTAGCTGCAATTTGATATGGACGCATTACTAATAGTTGTTCATTTGAATCAAAGACACAATATTTAGTAAGAATATTTAATAATGTGTGTCTTGAAAAGAATGTTCTAGTAAAGTCAATAAGATCAGTTATTTTTCTATTCTTACCATCTGCTCAATATGATGTATATTGGAATGATTGTTTACTTTTCTTAACAGCTGAACCGGATTTGTTTGATGAAGTTTTTAAATCCCTAGTTGTATTTGAGTAGTATTTTGTTTCAGTTCCATTACTAATAACAAAGATTTGAATAAATTCAAAGAAACCTTCATCAGATCAGAAGCTTTCACTTTGGTATCTTTCAATTTGATTGAAAGCTTCTCTGATGTCTACACCTCTTCTCTTAAGTTCAACGTGAACTAAAGGAAGACCATTTACTAAAATAGTTACATCATATCTATTTTTATATTTACCGTGGTCAGCTTCATATTGATTAATCACTTGAAGTATGTTGCTTTGTGGATTTTTAAAGTCAATTAATCTAATGTTTTTAGTCTGAGATTCACCATTAGATAATTCTCTTTTAAGTGGGATAATGTTATTTTTTTGAATAATTTCAGTTTTCTTTTTAATACCTTTACCTTCTCCTGAAATTTCAGAAAGAATATGTTTTCATTCACTATCTGTAAAAGTAACTTGATTTAATCTTTCAAGTTGCTTTCTAATGTTATTTTTAAGTTCTTCTGAATTTTTGATTTGAATATACTCATAACCTTGACTAGTTAGAAGATTAATAAACTCTTTTTCTAAATCAGCTTCTGACTGATAATTTGTAGGTCTTTGTCTTTGTTTTTCAAAATCAAACTCAGCAATAACTGTGTTTTCAGGAGTATGTAATATTGCATGATTTTCTTTTGCCATAGTAAATCCACCTTTTTATTTGTTGTTATATGTTGCTTATATTAGTTTATATAGTTTGGATATAGGTATTAAAGTGTTAATTATTTTTATCTGATAATTTATCAAATATTAAATTTCTATAATATTCATATTGTTGTTGTCTTCTTGCTTCTTCAACCGGAAGACCAATTTTTAAATTGTTGCACATAGTGTCAAAAGTATCTAAAATCTCGACTATTTTGTTTTGAGTTTCTAGTGATGGTAATTTGATTTTTAGTTTTCTTAAATCACTCAAGTTTATGGATGGTAATGCACCATCAGTAGTTAAACTTTTAAGTTTTAAACTATTATTTTTTAGATAATAGAGAACATATTTTTGGTTAGCAATAGATTTAATCGGGTTTATTAATGCCATACAACTATTACTCAATCAAAATTTGTTTTCAATGAAGTTAACATAACCTGCAGAAGACCCTACTCTGGCCACTGTTATTGCTTTTTCACAGTTATAATCATTTGTATATCCAAGTGGTTTCTTACCACCATTAATAATCTCAAATTTACCTGTATCTAAATTCTTTTTTATGAATTCTCCTGTGTAAATTTTTTCAAATATATCATTCAAAGAAATTAAAATTGTGTTTCCGAATATATATTGAATTAACTTAATTAAGCCTGTGGTTAAGTTATCTTCTCTCTCTCTCTCTCTCTCTCTCTCTCTCTCTCTCTCTCATTAATTTTTCAAATGAGTTAGTTTCAAGATATTCAAAGATTGAATCTCTGTAAAATTCGTATTGCTGCTGTCTTTTAATTTCTTCAGCTGGAAGACCGATTTTAAGGTCTTTACAAATTGATTCAAAATTTTCTAGTGTATTAACTATTTTATTTTGCATTTCCAGAGAAGGAACTTTTACTTCAATATCAAAGATATCTGAAGTATTTATATTTGGTTGTGAAGATTTTAAGTAAAACTGTTTAATTCAATTAGGGATTATATTATTAAGATAAAAGTAAATGAATTTTAGGTTAATAATATCTAATTGGGTTTCGATTTTTCCAACCCTTTGATTTATATAGCAGTTTAATTCTTCACTTGAATAATAAGTTTTACCAATTGTATTTCCTGACATAGCTATTAATATGCAATTTTTATTAACTTTGTATTTAGATAAATCATTGTTAGGATATGAAGTAAAATTAAATTTTTCAGCATTATTAATGTTTAAATTGTTGTTTTTGTCAATGTTTGCTATTTTTATGATTGATGCTGCAGGTTTGCTATCATCAAAATTTGCATTTGTTAGGAAGTTAAATCCATTTGTAAATTGAATTAGTTTAGATAATTTTAATGAAATAGTTTGATCAAAGATATATTGAATTAACTTAATTAAACCTGTGGTTAAGTTATCTTCTCTCTCTCTCTCTCTCTCTCTCTCTCTCTCTCTCTCTCCTTAATTTTTCAAATGAGTTAGTTTCAAGATATTCAAAGATAGAGTTTCTATAAAATTCGTATTGTTGTTTTCTTTTAACTTCTTCAGTAGGGAGTCCGATTTTAAGATCTTTGCAAATAGCTTCGAAGTTGTCTAATGCATCAGTAATTTTATTTTGAATATCGATTGAAGGGATTGTTATGTCAATTTCTAGAATTTCAGGCATATAAGGGTGTTTAATTCCTGAACCCCTGAATGATTTTTCTACCAAATCACTTTTTGACATTAAGAAATGATATAAGTATTTGTTTGATAATATTTTTTTATCAAAAGACTTTCCGATTACATTTCCGACATTTATAAACTTACCATTTCAATATTGAATATATGGATTCCCACCACTTGGAATATAAACAATTTCATCTTCATAGACATTCCCAACTCATTTTGAGATTGAAGTAAAGAGATTTGATGGTGATGTTGTGAGGAGTTTAATGTCTCCATTTTCAACAATTAATTCCCTGGCTTCTTGTGCCGATATTGATTTATATTCTGAAGTATTATTAACTTGTTTAGTTCTATCAAAATCAGCAAAGATTTTATTTCAAGATGTTACTTCTCATAATTTTTTAGTTAAAACACTGTCTTTTGATTGAGAATCTGAAAGCAATGAATTTCTGTAGTATTCATACTGTGTGGTTCTAGCTTTCAGCTCCGCTTTCAGCTTTTCTGCGTAACTAGAAAAGATATCTAATATTTTAACCACTTGGGTTTGAACTTCGATTGATGGAATAGGGATTTCAATTTCTAAAATCTCAGGCATATATGGGTGTTTAATTCCACTGCCTCTAAATGCTTTGGCAATTAAATCGTTTTTAGATTTTAGGAAGTAATATACATATTTTGTTGATACAACATTTTTATCATATGATGTTGCGATTATGTTGCCTGCATTAATGAATTTACCATTATAGTATTGAATGTAAGGGTTACCACCTGATGGGATATAAACAATTTCTTCTTCATAAACATCTCCATCTCAAATATCTGTAGATGTAAACATATCAGATGGATATGTTGTAAGTAGTTTTATATCTCCATTTTCTACAACCAATTCTTTGGCTTCTTTTGAAAGTATTGACTTATAGTTTATTTCACTTTTTAAGAGTTTATTTTTGTCAAAATTAGCGAATGATTTGCTTCAAATTGTTACTTCATAAAGTTTCTTAATTTGTACATTTTTTATGTCGTTTGCTGAAAGGAAGTTTTCAATAGAAAAATTGGTTTGATTTTCATTTTTCATAATATTTAAAATCCTTTTCTACAAGTCTCCAAAACTTTTATCTAATCTTTCAACAATTTCATCAATTTTTGCTCTAAGCACAGCTTGCTCTGTAACAATTTCTCTGATTTCTTGATTTAACTTCTTAATATCAATAACTTCTCTTGTGTCTTCTTTTTCAACATAAGTATTTACAGAAAGGCTGTAATTATTATTTGCTATATCTTCTGTTCTAACAATTTTAAGAACATTTACTTTATCTTCGTCTGAATTGTATAAGTTGATAATGTTTTGAATGTTTTCATCTGTTAACTTGTTGTTATTTGCGATTTTAATGAACTCCTTACTTGCGTCAATGAATTTAACTTCATTGCTTGTTTTATTTTTCTTAATTACAAGGATGCAAGTTGAAATACTTGTTCCATAGAATAAGTTGTCTGGTAATTGAATAATTGCATCAACAAAGTTGTTATCTACAAAGTATTTTCTGATTTTAGCTTCGGCTCCGGCACGATACATAATTCCAGGGAAACAAACAATTGCAGCTGCACCATCCGCTGAAAGTTTGTGAAGCGCGTGTTGGACGAATGCTCAGTCAGCTTTAGATTTAGGAGCTAGCACACCAGCTGGCGCAAATCTAGGATCAGCAATTAATGTTGCATTAGCATCTCCTTCCCATTTGATTGAGTAAGGTGGATTGGAAACGATTACATCAAATGGTTCTTCCTCATCTAAACCAGGATGAGTTAATGTGTCATCACAAATGATTTTAAACTTACTGTAGTTAATATCGTGTAAGAACATATTGATTCTACATAAGTTATAAGTAGAAACATTAATTTCTTGTCCATAAAGACCTTCTTTAATGTTGTCTTTCCCGAGCACTTTAATTGATTGAAGTAATAAAGAACCACTACCAGCACACATATCATAAACTTTTCTAACTTCAGTTCTATTTCCAAGAGCAAGTTTGAAAAGTAATTTACTTACTTCTTGTGGAGTGAAAAATTCACCACCTGATTTACCTGCGTTTTGAGCATACATAGAAATTAAAAACTCATATGCATCACCAAATAAGTCAATAGTGTTGTCTTCAAAGTTTCCAAGTTCCATTTTTTTAATACCTGTAAGAAGTGCTCTTAATGTAGCATTACATTTTGCAACTGTGTTTCCTAATTTGTTGCTGTTAACATCAAAATCTTCGAAAAGCCCTTTAAGGTCACCTTCACTTGAACGACCCTTTGCAGAATTTTCAATGTTTTTAAAGATATTTTCAAGTGTTTCATTTAAGTTTTCATCGTTGGTTGCATTAGCTTCAACATTTGTAAAAAGTTGTGAAGGGTAAATGAAAAACCCTTTTGCAGAAATAATAGCTTCTTTTATATCGTCAGTAATTTCTTCATCACTTAAAGCCTCATAATTAAAATCTAAATCACCACTTTCGTGTTGAATGGTATTTACATATCTTGTGATACTTTCTGAAATAAAACGATAAAAAAGTGTTCCAAGTACATAATTTTTGAATTCTCATCCATCAACTTGACTTCTTAATTGATCAGCGATGTTTCAAATTGTTTTATGTAATTCAGCTCTTTGTATTTCTTTTGTATTATCCATAAAAATTCCTTTCATTTACACCTAAATTGTTGTTATTTTAAATTATATTAAAATATTTTATATTTTAATGCTAGATATATGTTATTCTGGTGTTGATTTTTTATTTAAAAAACTATTTAACACTTAGTTAATTCACATTGATTGTTTTACACAATCAATTTATATTTTTGTTATTTATTGTTATTGTAAAAAAAAAAAAAAAAACAAAGAAAATAGGCAAAATTACAAAAAATATATAAGAGAAACTATTATTGCTAAATAATAAAAAATATATTTTCTGATTAAAATTCGTTTATTTAATTAAATATTCTATGTACTGCTAATTTTGCATTATTATCGCAAGTGTTGGAATGAATTGTTTTATTTAAAATTATTGAATTTACATTAAAATCGATTTTAGTATGTAGTATAAAAAATTACCAATTAAAATTGATAATTGAACTCCTTTATAAAAAAAACCACCCCTGTTTGAGGTTAAGGGTTAACACACTTATTTTGTATGGTTCAAATGAAGAATTCATAAAATTCAAGTATTTGGATTTACCACCTCACTAAATATTCGATTTTATGAGTTCTTTTTTGTTCTCTTAGTAGCTTATTTCTCAAATTTTAGCAACCTAAAAAAATATTGTAAAAAAGGTGATATAACTTTCTAAAAGTATTAAAATAGAAACATGCTACCAATTAAAAAGGCTATAAAAAAAATGACATATATGCAAATGCATACTTTTATATTTGCAATCTTTTTTTTATTAATTTCTGTAGTGTTTTTATCTCTTATAGGAATTAATCTTGGTCTATTTTTCGGGTATGCATTAGGTGGTCTACTAATTTATTTTTTATTTAAATTAAACTGACTTTTTGCGTATTTATTTCTAAGAAATAAAAAAACAAAATTGTATGCTTTATCGATTTTAAAATCAGTTTTATTTTTCTTAATTTTAGGTGCGATCATGTACTTAATGTTTTTTATTAATAGAGAGTACCTAAAACAAATGCAGATTACCGAATATTCAGTATTGCAAGCATTAGATCAACCATTTAATTTCTTTGCATTTGCTGGAGGAATATTAACTAATATTTTTGTGATTATCATCACAGAAATAGTTAATAAAAAAATAAGAAACTAAAAAGAAAGGAGATGAGCAGGATGGATACATTTTTAAAAGGTCTTTGAGTTTGAAATCAACCACAAATGTTATCGCTTGTAGTTACTGTTTTTATAGTACTAATTATTTGTTTAGTTGTTTATTTCAAAGTATCAAAAATTAAACCAAATGAAGCTCCGAAAGGTGTAGTACTCATCGCTGAAGGTTATGTTAAGTTCATTGACAAAACTTTTGATGATGCAACCGGTGGAACACAAGTGCAAAATTCAAGATACTATATTTTGACTTTAGCTACTTTTATTCTAATTGGTAACCTTACAGCTGTCTTTGGTTTAGAACCGATCGTAACATCTTATTCAGTTCCGTTAACATTAGCTTTAATGAGCTGACTTGGTATCTTTGTTTGTGGCGCAGTGTACCGTAAGTGAAGATATCTAAAATCATTTATCAACCCACTTGATTTACCTGGTAAAGTATCTCCTCTTATTTCTCTTAGTTTTCGTATTTATGGAAATGTTATAGGAGGATCTACAGTTATTTTCTTATTTTATTCATTCTGTGGATGAATATGGACAAAAGTAACAGGGTCAAGTAATCAACAATTCTTCTTTGGATTGATTTTATCACCTGCATTACACTTTTATTTTGACCTATTCGGCTCTACATTACAAGCTTACATATTTTCACTTTTAACACTTGTATACTGAACTATTGAGTCAACTGCAGAAGAAGTTAAACCTAAAAAACTTAAAAAAGGTAAATCAAAAATTGTAAGAAGTAACAAAAACCTTAATTCACAATTATCACAAGCAATTTATTAAATAGAAAAGAGGATTAATTATGATTGAAACAGTAACAAAATTTTTAGAAGAAACTGCAAATAACACTGCTCAAGCAGCTGCACAAAATGGTGGAGACATCAAATCAGGTCTTGTTGCTATTGGTGCAGGATTAGCTGCAATCGGTGTTTTAGGAACAGGTATCGGACAAGGTTATGCTGCTGGTAAAGCTGCAGAAGCTGTTGGAAGAAATCCTGAAGCAGAATCAAAAATCCGTTTAATGTTAATTATCGGTGTTGGTATTGCTGAAACAGCTGCTATTTATGCATTTATTATTGCTTTATTATTAATGTTCATTAAATAATAACTATGGTTCAAAATTTAATTTATCTTAAGCAAGAATCATTGAATCAACAAGTCCAAGAAAAATTCAATGGACTATTTCCAAGTGTTCCAATGATGATTGCTACTATCATCGCTTTTTTAATTGTGTTTTTATTACTTACATATCTTTTATATAAACCAGTTAAAAAGATGATGAAAAATAGAACAAATTTCATCCAAGAAAATATCAACAATGCTATTAAACAAAAAGAAGACAGCTTACAAGTTTTAAACGATGCAAACGAAAAACTTAAAGAAGCTCACAAGCAAGCAGATAGCATTGTTAACAAAGCAAAAATAAAAGCTGGTGAAGTTTCTAAAACTTATATTGACAAAGCAAAAGCTGAATCATATAGATTACTTGAAGAAACTAACCAAGATATAGCGTTGCAAAAGAAAGAATTTGATGCTAATGCTAAAAAATATGTAATCCAAGTAGCTACAGAATTAGCAGAGAAAATCTTACGTAAAGAAATTTCTCCACAAACTCAAGATGAAATTATTAAAAACTATCTTGAATCAAGTGAGTAATTAACTTTTACAGCTATATAACTACTATAAAAGTAAAATAGCAAAACTTTTAAGATTTTATTATGTACAAAAAAAGAAATACATCTGCATATGCAGTAGCAATTTATGACTTGGTCAAAAAACAAGATAAATTTAAATTAATTCAACCTCAATTTGAGGCTGTTAAAGATTTAATTGACACAATTCCGGGTTTTATCGAATATTTAGGAAACGACTTAATTCCTGAAGCTGAAAGATTCAAAACAATCGATATGGCTTTTGATAAAAATCAATTTGACTATATTGTAATTAACTCAATTAAAGTTATAGTTCAAAGAAAAATGGTGTCTCAATTAAAAAACATCATCATTGAATATTTAAAGTTATCAAATGATGCATTAAGAATTCGTTATGTAGTAGTTGAATCAGCTTTCCCATTAAGTGATGAGCAACTTCAACAAATCAACGATAAACTTCAAAAAGTTACAAGACGTACAATTGAAATTCACAATGTAATTAACCCAAATATTATTAGTGGATTTAGAATTGTGTCTAAAACTGAAGTTATTGAAATGAACATACTACACGACTTAAACAAAATCAAAAACGAAATTATTTTTAAACAAAAAGAAAAGGAGGTGTAATTTATGGCTATCAAATTAGATGATATTTCTGCAATCATTAAAGAAAGAATTCAAAACATTGGTAAAGTAGCTGACAGATCAGAAATTGGTCAAGTTATCTCAATTGGTGATGGTATTGCTGTTGTATCAGGTCTTCAAAAGGTTAAAAATGCCGAAATTGTAGTTTTTGACAACGGTGTTTATGGACTTGCTTTAAACCTTGAAGAAGAAACAGTTGGAGTTGCTTTATTTGGTGATGCTAACTCTGTTTCTGAAGGGGACATTGTTAAAAGAACAGGTCAAGTTATTGACGTAAATGTTGGCGATGCTCTTTTAGGTAGAGTTGTTAACGCCCTTGGAGAACCAATTGATGGTAAAGGTAAAATTCAAGGAACAATTAAAAGTGAAATCTTCAAAATTGCTCCTGGTGTTATGACTAGAGAAGAAGTTAACCAACCACTTGAAACTGGTATTATTGCGATTGACTCAATGATTCCAATCGGTAAAGGGCAAAGAGAGCTTATCATCGGTGACCGTCAAACTGGTAAAACAGCTATGGCTATTGATGCTATCATCAACCAAAAAGGTAAAAACGTTAAGTGTGTTTACGTAGCAATTGGTCAAAAGAACTCAACAGTTGCGCAAATTGTTAACAAACTTAATGAATTTGGTGCGCTTGATTACACAGCAGTAGTTGTTGCAGGAGCTTCAGAATTAGCTCCACAACAATACATTGCTCCATATACAGGAGTTACTATTGCAGAATACTGAATGTCTCAAGGACAAGACGTATTAATTGTTTATGATGATTTATCAAAACACGCAGTTGCATATAGAACACTTTCACTTCTTTTAAGAAGACCACCTGGTCGTGAAGCTTACCCTGGAGACGTTTTCTACTTACACTCTCAACTTTTAGAGCGTGCAGCTAGACTTAACAAAGAAAATGGTGGAGGTTCAATTACTGCTCTTCCAATCATTGAAACTCAACAAGGGGATATTTCAGCTTACATTCCAACTAACGTAATTTCAATTACAGATGGTCAAATTTTCACAAAAGAATCACTATTTAACTCAGGGCAAAGACCTGCTGTTGATATTGGTTTCTCAGTTTCTCGTGTTGGTTCTGCTGTTCAAATTAAAGCTATGAAACAAGTTGTTGGTTCACTTAAACTTGAACTTGCTCAATACAACGAAATGTTAGCTTTTGCTCAATTTGGTTCAGACCTTGATGAGTCAACTAAATCAATTTTAGAACACGGTGCTAAAGTATATGAACTTTTAAAACAAGAACAATACTTTGCGATTCCACAAGTTACACAAGCTATTATTCTTTTAGGGGTTAAAGAAAGAATTATTAACCCACTTCCAAAAGAATATATTAAAGAATACAGAGATAACGTTATTGCATTTGTAAACAAAACAGCTGAAGGTATGGAACTTTTCTCAAACATTGCTTCAAAAGGTTTATTCACACCTGAAGACTACCAAACAACAGAAAAAGTATTAGTTAAGATAGTACAAAACATCATCGCTACAATTCCTAACTATGATCCTAAGTTGCATAAAGCATTTCCTAAAAAATACAATGACTTACTTAAATAATTAAAATGGCAAACTTAAATTCAATTAAAAATAGAATTAATGTAATTAACAATACCAAAAAGATTACTAATGCTATGCAATTAGTATCAACTGCTAAATTACGTAGAATTAGAAATGAATTTGAAAGTATTGAAACATATTTAAATTCATTAAACGAAATGTTTAGAGAATTAGCATCACACGTTGAACCGAGAGAGTTTTACTCAATTTTCCCTAAAAACACTAATGTTGATTCTGATTTACACATAATCATCACATCTGATTTAGGATTATGCGGTTCATACAATACTAATATTGTCAAATTACTTAAAGAAACTCTTAAACCAAGCGACAAAATCATTGTGCTTGGAGGAAAAGGACTTGCTCTATTACATTCATTTAAATATGATGAACAAGTCATTTCTAAATACACAGAACTAGGAGATAAAATCTCTTATGAACTTAGTTCTGTTGTATCTAAAAAAGCTTTTGAAGAATATTCAAACAAAAGAGTTGCTAACATTTACATCTATTACACAGAATTTATTAACAACATTACACAGGAAGCTAAAAAACTTAAACTCTTCCCACTAGACATTGAATCTGAAAATGCTAGTGTGCAAGCTAAAAACACAATTGAATTTGAGCCTAACTCAGAAGTGGTGCTTAAAAACTCAATTCCACTTTACTTAGCAAGTATGGTTTATGGACTTGCTACAGGTTCAAAAGTTTCAGAAATCGCTTCAAGACGTAACGCTATGGAAAATGCTACAAATAATGCAACAGACTTAGTTGATGAGTTAAGATTACAATTTAACAGAAAACGTCAAAGTAACATAACTCAAGAAATCAATGAAATTGTAGCTGGTGCAGATGCTACTTAATTAAAATAAGGAGGAATGAATGGTAAAAAACAAAGGAATTATCGTTCAAATCTTAGGTCCAGTTGTGGACGTTAGATTTGAAGAAGGAAAATTACCTCACTTACTTAATGCTGTTGAATTAGAACATGATGGAAAAGTTTACACATTCGAAGTCGCGCAACACATTGGGGATGATACAGCTCGTACAATCTCAATGGTTTCTACAAATGGACTTCAAAGAGGGATGGTTGTGACTGACACAGGTGCACCAATTTCTGTGCCTGTAGGAAACGTTGTTTTAGGTAGAATGTTTGACGTTTTAGGGAACCCAATTGACAACTTACCTTTACCAAAAGACATTGAAAGAGATCCTATCCACGCACCAGCACCTTCTTATGAAGAACAAAAAACTTCATCAGAAGTGCTTGAAACAGGAATTAAAGTTATCGACTTACTTATTCCTTACGCAAAGGGTGGAAAAATTGGTCTTTTTGGTGGAGCTGGAGTTGGTAAAACAGTTCTTGTTCAAGAACTTATTAACAACATAGCTACAGAGCATAATGGACTTTCAGTATTTGCTGGAGTCGGGGAAAGAACACGTGAAGGAAATGACCTTTACTATGAAATGAAAGCTGCAGGAGTTTTAGATAAAACTGCACTTGTATTTGGACAAATGAACGAACCACCTGGGGCACGTATGAGAGTTGCTCTTACAGGTCTTACAATGGCTGAATACTTTAGAGATAAACAAAATCAAGACGTACTTTTATTCATCGACAACATCTTTAGATTTACACAAGCTGGTTCAGAGGTTTCTGCTCTTTTAGGACGTATGCCATCAGCTGTTGGTTACCAACCGACACTTGCTACAGAAATGGGTGCGCTTCAAGAAAGAATTACTTCAACACGTAGAGGTTCAATTACATCAGTTCAAGCTGTTTATGTGCCTGCTGATGATTTAACTGATCCAGCGCCTGCTACAACTTTCACTCACTTAGATGCCAAAACAGTTCTTGACCGTGGAACAGCAGCACTTGGAATTTATCCAGCTATTGACCCACTTAACTCTTCATCAAGATTACTTGATCCATTAATTGTTGGATATGAACACTACGAAACAGCTCAAGAAGTTGTCGCAATCTTACAAAGATTTAAAGAACTTCAAGATATTATTGCAATCTTAGGGATGGGTGAATTATCTGAAGAAGATAAGAAAATTGTTAACAGAGCAAGAAGAATTAGACAATTCTTATCTCAACCTTTCACAGTTGCCGAAAAATTCAGTGGTATTAAAGGTAGATATGTTCCATTATCTGAAACAATTAGAAGTTTCAAAGTTATTCTTTCAGGTGAATTAGATAACCTTCCAGAAGAAATGTTCAGATATGCTGGAAGCATTGATGATGTTATTGAACGTTACAAAAAATATCAAGAAGAAAATAACATTTCAACTGAATCATCAACAGATAAAAAATAATGAATAATACAACTCATTTATTAATCACAGTACCATCAGGTGTATTTTATGAAGGTGACGTAAACATTGTTACATTAAAAACAGCATCAGGTTACATCGGGCTTCAAGCTAATAGAACACCACTTTTCTCAAACATTGAGATTTGCAACTTATCAATCAAACCTGAAAATGGTGAAGAAATTCGTTGTTACATCGGTGGTGGTCTTGTATATGCTGATGAGAAAAAAGTATCAATCATAACAGATGATATTATCAATGTTAAAAACATTGATGTCCAAAGAGCGCTTCGTGACCGTGATAAACTTATTAAACAAATCGAAGAGGCTTCACATAATGATTCAGTAAACAAAACAAAATTAGAGTCTAAACTTAAAAAAGCTCTTTTTAAAATTGATGCATACAATTTATTCAATAAATAATATTTGCAACCTTTTTAGGTTGCTTTTATTATGCACTTGATGAAAAAAGGAAAACAAAAAAAGTTGCTATTAACAACTTTCTTTCATATGGGGCGAACGACGGGATTCGAACCCGCGCATGATGGGACCACAACCCACTGTGTTAACCACTTCACCACGTTCGCCATAAGTAAAACTATTATACCACTATTTTAAGCATCTAGTAAACAATTTAATTAATTTTTAGACCTTATATTAAGGTGTTAAAATCTATTTTCAACATTATAAAAATGATATAAAATTTATTTTATTTAAGGAGTATATTATTATGACTGAAAGAGATAAATACATAGACTTATTAGTAAAAATTGTTGATGCATTCGGTGGGCTTGACAATATTACTTCATTCAATAATTCAGCATCACAATTAAGATATGATGTTAAAAATGTTTCATTAGTTTCAAAAGCAGATTTTGAACAATTAGGTGCTACATCAGTTAAAATTTTCGAAGCACAAAAACACGTTCAAGTTGAATTGCCAAATGCAGAAGCTTTAAATGCACTTATCAAAATTAACAAAGACTTAATTTCAACAATGTGTAAATCAGTTGAAGTTTCAACTGTTTCAACATCAAATAATGCTACAGCATCTACTCAAGTAGTTTCAGAATTAGAAATCTTAGCACCTGCTTCAGGGCACATTGTTTCACTTGAATCATTAAATGATGGCGTATTTTCAAATGATTTAGTTGGAAAAGGATTTGCAATCAAATTAGATGGAACATCAGGTAAAATTGTTGCTCCATTTGATGGGAAAATAACAATGCAACCAGCAAGTAAATCACAAGTTATCTTATCTAGCACATCATTAGGTGTTGAAGCTGTTATTGTTTTTGGTTTAAACTCATACAAATTAAATGGAATTGGTATGGATGCTAAAGTTTCATTAAACCAAGAAGTTAAATCAGGAGATGAATTAATCGTTTTAGATTTAAACAGATTCAAAGCAGAAAACATTGATCAAGAAATTATTTTTGCATTAACAACTGATTCAAAATTACAAAACTTTAAAAACTTAGAACACAAAAACATCAAACATTCAGAAGTTATTGCTAAATTAGTTTAATCTTTAGATTAAACTGAGTTGTAAATCAGAGCAGAAAAAATCTGTTCTTTTTTATTTATTAAAAAAATATTTTTTTGGTGATATATATTCCAAAAAAGTTTTAAAATAAAAGTACCTCATTATTTTGATATTTAATGAGGTAACCTGGAATTAGAAAATATAAACTCTTTGATAGCATCTCTTTTTCCGGGAAACAAGCACCGTTTAAATGGTGCTTTTCTTTTTTTGTATTACAATTTTATATTATGAGTAAAAGTAAGAATACCAAAGGACATAGATGATTTAGTCACACAGAATTATTGACAGGTTTTATAGATCTAAAAACACGAGAAATTCACAAAGTCTCAATTTCAAATTCACTTTTAAAAAAGTTTGATAATTCAAATTCAAATATTAAGGATAATTTTTCATCATTTTCTGATAGTGATTTTACTGATAAGGAAATTTTTGAGAATGTTCAAGAATTATTCAATAGCAAGCAGACAGAAGTGGATTTTTCGACTTTGTATCAAAACTCAAACAATGAAGAAAAAACTAAATATGAAATATATACTGATGCCATTGAAAAATTAGCTATTGAAAAAATAACTGATATTACAAAAGTGGCAAATTTTAAAGGTAAAATGCCAGAATACTTATTTAAAGCAATATGTTTCACAGATTCCAAAGTAAAGAATTGAGAAAAGTTTAATATTGATGACATATTGAAAAAAGATGAGGAATTTATAAAAAATAAAAAGGCTACTGAGTGTTTGGAAAAATTCTTTGAAAAGGGAAAAGATAACTTTGCAAATTATCCTGCTAAAAATCACAAATATTTCAATTGTGAAAAATTTGAACAAGATAATCCTGTATTATGATTTGTATATTACTTCTTGAAACTAATATTTCGCGACGAATCACTTGTGAAAATATTCAATGAGAGTGAGATGCAAAGATTATGATGATATATTATTTGTGGCAATAAAACAGAAGATTATCCTAATTCACTTACATTTATTCTTGCAAATTACTATCATTTTTATGCTGAAACATCTTTATATCTTAAGGCATTAGAAATTTCTGATTTTAATCACATAGACTCAACTGAAGGAACATTTTCAGATAAAAAGTTTATGGTTGATTTAGATAACGTAAATATATTGAAGCCATTTATTTATGATTTCAAGACGTATTCTGATTCTAACTATCTAAAAAGTGACCGAAATATTCATCAATTATGTTGATACATTTACATTCTTATTAATAATAAAACCAATAAATATAACTCATTAATTGAAAGTATTGAATTTAAAGCTGAGAAACCTACTGAAACAAATGTTATTGTTTGTGATCATCAGTTACCTGCTAAAAGAAATGGCGCTCAAGTTAAAAAGCAGATCTTTGTTAAAACTGATCTTATGAATGAACTTGCAAATAAAATTAGTGCTCAAAGAAAAGATGTGAAGGGTAAAGCTGCGTGAACTTCCTTAGGAGCTATATTAACATTAATTTTGGTAGGAATTCTTCTTGGTATTCTAAAAGCGGCCGGATTAATGTAACTAGGTTGATAAAAGTAAGATAGAAAATCAAAAAAACTGTTTTTCTACCTTATTTCAGCTCAATATGGCTGGTGGATTTTTTTATGAAAAGTATATTAAAAATTCCTATCGCTTCAGCAGTGATAGGAATTTTTAATAATTATTAATTTTAGTTTTTTGATTCTTGTTCTAAAATTGATTTTTGTTTATTGAAACGACTTAAGAATTTTTGGATTTTTGGTCTCATGTAACTTACAAATTTTGGTGTAATAAAGTATAAACATAAAGCATATAAGATTACACAAACACCAAATACGACAGTTACATCATAAGGGAATAATAGTCATTTTGGTTGTCAACTAGCTTCAGCTTTCTCTGTTCCTTCGTTAACATTAATCATTCTAGGAACTCAAAATAGTGTGATTATAATTCCAATAATGAATACATAGTTAACAAGTCTTCAAACACTCATTTTTTCTTTGAAAACAACAAAGAAACCAAATGATAAAACTAAAATTGGAAAGAAAATTGATGCTAATATACGTGCATAAAGAGGTACATTATAAACAGAATTTGGAACGATTCTATCTCAAGGGATGATGTTTCCACTTGTTAAAATCATTGCAGCTGCTAAAACTCAAAATATTACTAAAAATGATATGTATCAACCATTAATTGGTTTTCTAACTTTTTTTTCGTTTTTATTTTCTTGTTTTTTATTATTCACGAGAATCTCTCAATCTCATCATTTTTAGGACGAATTCTGCAACAGGCATTGTTGTTGTTTCTTGTTTACCATATTCACGATATGAAACAGTTTCATTTAATCTTTCAGCTTCTCCAACAATGATTTGGAATTTAGATTTTGACATTTGTGCTTCACGCACTTTTTTACCTAAACGTTCTTCACGGTCGTCTAATTTAGACCTAAAGTCTGCATTGAATAATAATTGGTTGATGTCTGATGCGTATTTAACATCTTCTGGATTATTTGTAGCAGGAATAACTGTGAATTGTTTTGGTGCTAATCAGAATGGAAGCACACCTTTTGTTTGTTCTAAAAGAATTGAAACAAAACGTTCATATGTTCCAATAAGACCTCTGTGGATCATAACTGGACGTTCTTCTTGATTGTCTTTGTTTGTGTATGTAATATCAAATCTTTCAGGTAATAAGAAGTCAAGTTGTAATGTAGAAACTGTGATTTCGTGTCCTAAAGCTGTAAAGATTTGAATATCCATTTTAGGCCCATAGAAAGCAGCTTCTCCGATTTTCTCTTCGTATTTAACACCTAATTCATTAAGCACATTTCTAAGTTCATTTTCAGCTTCATTTCACATCTTGTCATCTGAATAGTACTTATCTGTGTTTTCAGGATCTCTTAAACTTAAAGAAACATAACTAATTTGAATTTTAAAGATTTCTAATGTTTCTTTAATTAATTGATACATTGATTTGAATTCTTGAGCAATTTGATCTTTTCTAACAAATAAGTGCCCTTCTGTTAAAAGCATTCCTCTAACACGTTCAAGACCTGTAAGAGCACCTGATTTTTCATATCTGTAAAGTTGTGATTGTTCTGAATATCTAATTGGTAAGTCACGGTATGAACGTTTTTCTGTGTTGTAGCAAATAATGTGGTGAGGACAAGTCATTGGACGTGCAATTAACTTTTCGTTTTCAAGCACAACTGGTTTAAACATATCATCTTTGTAGTGAGCTAAGTGTCCTGAAATTCTGTAAAGCTCTTCTTCACCAAAGTGTGGTGTTAAAACTTCTGTGAAACCGTATTTTCTGTCCATTTTAAGAACAAGGTTTCTAATTTCATTGTGAATGTACATTCCATCTTCTAATCAGAATGGTAATCCTTGACCACCTAATTTGTTGAATGTGAATAATTTCATTTCTTTACCAATTTTACGGTGGTCTCTTTCTTTTCTATCTTTAAGAATTTCTAAGTATTCTTCAAGTTCTGCTGCTGTATCTCAAGATGTTCCATAAATTCTTGTTAATTGGATGTTATCTGAATTTCCTCTTCAGTATGCACCAGCTAAGTTAAGTAATTTAAAGTGTTTAATGTGTTTTGTGTCTTCAACGTGTCCACCAGCACATAAGTCAACAAAGATTGTTTCATTACTTAAAGGATCTACAAGAGCATAGAATGTAACTTCTTTACCTGCTGCTACTAATTCGTCATAAAGTTCTTTTTTGTAAGGTTTACGTTCAAATGAATATTCATCAATTGAAACTTGCTTCATAACTAAATTCCTTGAAGCAAGTTTTTTCATAAACTTTTCAATTTTAGGTAATTCTGTTTCTGAAAGTGGTTCAGCAAATTCAAAGTCATAGTAAAAACCTTCTTCAGTAGCTGGACCAAATCCTAATTTAACATTTGGATAAAGTTTTTCAACAGCAGCACCAAGTAAGTGACTTGTTGTATGGTTAAGTTTTTTATTAGCTTTCATATTAATTTACCTCTTATTTATCATTTTTGGGTTTTGTCAATGAGGAATAGAGTCCCATTTTTTTCATTAACTTGTTTAAATTATAATCTGCGATTTTAGAAGCTCTAATTGCACCTTCATCAGTTATTTTGTCAACTTCTTTTAAAGCTGCATTGTATTTTGATTGAATATCAATTAAAAGATTTTTAACTGATGTAGCAACTGCTTCTTTAAATTCTTTATAGTTTTTATCTTTAAATAATTCTTCTGCTTGTTCAAGTGTTATGTTATTTAATGAAGCATAGATATTAAGTAAGTTTAAAATACCAGGTTTATCATTTGAAATATATACTTTACCTTCTGAGTCAGTAACTGCTTTCATAATCTTGTTGTAAGCTTGCTGTGGGTCTTCAAGTAAGTAAATGGTTGATTTGGTACCATGTTCACTTTTTGACATTTTAGCAGCAGGATTAGTAAGTGATTTAATTCTTGCTCCAACTTTAGGAACAACTCCGTTAGGAATTGTGAAGTTAGCATTGTATTTTGAATTAAATCTTTCAGCAATGTTTCTGGTTAATTCAAGGTGCTGAGTTTGATCTTCTCCAATAGGAACCACATCAGGGTTGTATAAAAGAATATCAGCAGCCATTAATACTGGATACATTAAAAGACCAGTAGGTATTTTAGAAGTCCCGTTAGCTTGTTTGATTTGTTGTGACTTATCTTTGAATTGGGTCATTCTTTGCAATTCGCCAATTGTCGTTTCTGATGTACAAAGTCAATTCATCATTCCATGTGCACTGACTTGTGATTGATAGAAAATTGTTACATTTTCTGGATTAAGTCCACAAGCTAAATAAAGTGCAACAATGGTTTTTCTTGCTTTTTTAAGTTCAACTGGATCGACACTTCCAGTTGTAAGTGCGTGTAAGTCAGCTACAAAAATGTATGATTCATAATCATTCTGCATTTGCACAAAGTTCCTAATTGCACCAATGTAATTACCTAATGTTAAATCACCGGTTGGTTTTATTCCACTTAATAATTTTTGTTTCATAACACTCCTTAACTAATTAATAAAGTTATTTATTAATTATATTGTTTTTTAAATAATGTATATTCATTTTGTTGATTGATTTTACAAATGCAAATAGCCGAATTAATCAAACAAAATTAATTAATAAATTAAGCAAAAAGAAGCAAACTAAAAAATCTTTTTAAATAGGTTATATAGAGCTAAATAATAATTCATTGTTTATAAAATAATGATAGAATAAATAAGCATAAAACAGCAGTTTATTATGACTTTTAAATAAATTTAACATGACTATAACATTGCGAGTAGATTAGCTGATTTAATCCAAAGCATTAAGTTAAATTTAACTAGTTAGAAATAAACCCTCTAAGTTATGCAGAAAGAGGTAAAAATACTATGTCAAGATACACAGGACCTGTATTTAAAAAGTCACGTCGTTTAGGATTCTCTATCTTAGAATCAGGTAAAGAATTCGCTAAAGGTAAAAAGAGAACTTATGCTCCAGGACAACACGGAAACAAACGTGTTAAATTATCTGAATACGGATTACACTTATACGAAAAACAAAAAGTTAAACACTTATTTGGTTTAAATGAAAAACAATTAAGAAGAGTTTTTGAAAAAGCTGTTAAAGCTAAAGGGATTACAGGGACAAACTTACTTCAATTATTAGAAGTTCGTTTAGATAACTTAGTTTATAGAGCAGGATTTGCTACAACAAGAAGACAAGCTCGTCAACTTGTTAACCACGGACACTTTGTTGTTGATGGTAAAAAAGCAAACATCCCTTCAATGTCAATCTCATTAGGTTCAGAAATTACTCTTAAAGAAAAATCAAGAGACAACAAACAAATTCTTGAAGCTATGGAACAAAAAGCTGCTTCAGCTTGAATGACAAGAAAAGACTTTTCAGTTAAATTAGACCGTTTACCAGAACGTAACGAAATTCACCCAGAAATCAAGGATGCTTTAATCGTTGAGTTCTACTCAAAATAGTAATTAGGAATATTAGGAGTTTTATTTATGAAAAAAGATATTCACTTACCATACCACGAAGTAAACGTTACTTGTTCAACTTGCCACAAAGTGTTCCAATTCAAATCAGTTAAACCAAACTTTACAGTAGACGTATGTTCAGGATGTCACCCAGTTTACACAGGGTCAAGAGCACAAGTTAAAGCGACAGGTAGAATCGACAGATTCAACAAAAGACTTGAAAAAATGAACGGTAAATAATTATTGTTTCATTTATACATCTAACTCAAATTACTTTATGTAGTTTGGGTTTTTCTTTTTCGCCTAGGGACAAGGTAATTTAGTTTATTTAATAAATTAAATAACTTAATAATAAAATTTCACTTTTATATATAAAGAATTATAATTATTAGATATTTTTTAAACCCTTAAAGGAGCATTATGAACTTTGAAGAAAAATATTTTTTCTTAAAACCTGGTTTCTGATCTTGAACCGGTGGAGGTCAAATATCAGAGACAATGCTAGCTCAAACTAATTTAGGTCTTAGATTATCTTGAGTTATTGCTATGTTGATTATTTTTGTTATTTGAATTTTCAAAAGACAAATACACGAAGCAATTAAGCGTAAAAATGTGTCTGCAAAAACTCAAGAAATATTAATTAGAACTGCAGGAGCATTAACACTTACATTTATCGTTGCTAGAGCTATTATGTTTGGAGTTACACAATATCCAGGTAAATGAGAAACTATACCACTTCATATGTGTAGAATTTTAGGAATTTCAATTGGTATTGTGCTTTTATTAAATAAACCACAATGAATGAAATATTTAATTTCACTTAGTTTCCTTGGTGCAACTATTGCGCTTATATTACCTGATGTTAAGATAACTTACACACCTGATGAAACATTTACAGCATTTGGTAAATTCTATGAAAAAGGTAAAGAATACGAGTTCCATATTTACTATGATAACTACATATTCTATGATTTAATGGCGCTTCACGTATTTATGTTGCTTTCTACATTTATTGTTTCTATTGTGTATCCATATTCAATGAGAAACAAAGATATCTTAACAACACTTGCGTTATTCGGATTACTTGTTGTAGCTTGCTTCTTCTTAAACTGAACACTTGATGACTTAGCACCAAGTGCTTGAAAGAGCAATTACATTTACGTAGGAAAAGACAAATATAATCCATTCTCAAGTTTAATTGGTCCATTAATGAAATGACCATTTAATGTGTTTACATTAATTGCAATAGGAACGCTTTACTTATATGCATGTGCCGGTATCTTTATTCTTCAAGATAAAATTATTTTTAACTTTGGAAAAGGTAAGAAATTCTTATCATTTGGTAAGTCTTCAAAACAATTCTTAAAACCTAGATTCAATGTTAAAAAGTATGATAATTTATATGTATTTTAATTAGAAAATTAAGCAATCAAATTTGGTTGCTTTTTTTCTTTTACAATAGTCTACAAGCTGTAAAAAAAGAGCAGTCATTGCTGACTACCCTTTAGTTTTTTCATTGTAATATGTGCTTGTGCTTGATGAAAGTTCATCATTAATTGGTTGAAGTGTTTTATGAATTGTTGAACTATTATTGATTTCATAAATATCAATTACGTTAGCATCTATTCCATCTTCAGCTGAAGCGAAGTAGTTTCTAAGCACTAATTCATAATCAACTGCTTGTGAAGGAACATAGTTAATGTAATTGAAGTTTGTTAAGTTTTTGTATGCACCAATAACATCTTCATTACTTAAATCGAGGTATGAAATTACTTTTGCAATGTAAGACTTAATAAAGTCTGCTAATTTTTCAATTGTAATTTCTGCATTTTCTTCTTTTTGCTCTTTAAATGTTTTTTCATTTTCAAAAACTAATGCAAATAAGACTTTAATTTCATCATCTGCATTTTCAGGCAATGAAAGTGCTGAAGCTTCTTCGTCTGCTTCTGGATATGTAAAGTTCTTAATATCAGTTGCAATTTGTGTAAAGAAGTTGTTTAAGTTTTCTGTTTTACTAAAGTAATCTTTAAGTCTGTAAGGATAGATGTTAATTCTATCGTCTAGATCAACATCTTCTTCACGTTCGTGATGTAAGAATTTGTTGTGTTCTGCATTTAATTCAAGATACTTATCTAAGTATTCTTTGTTAGCAGGAAGTGATAAATCAAGTAAGTCAGCGTATTTGATAATTACGTTATTTAATTTGTCTTGATTTTCGTTTTGGTCTATGAGACCTAGCTCAACGAATTTATCAGTAGCTAATTCCTTAAATGCACTTGGTGAATCTTCTGTACCTGTTTGAAGGGCTTTTCATCTTTGTGCAACAGCGTGCTCAATGAATAATTGTTTTTTAAGACCGAATTCTTGTTCTGTATATTTTTTGTCGATTTGATCGAATTGTTCTGCTAATTCTGGTAAGTTATCTAAGAATCCATCTCTAATTGTTTCTAAGTAGAGTTTGTTTGATTCTTCTGTGTTAACTTTAGATAAGATAAGTCCATCGACTAATAAAATGTTTTCTTTAGGTTTAATAACTCTAATTTCGCCATCTTCGACTTTACCTGGGAAGTTATCTTCTCCATAGTATGCATCAATAGCATCACCATTGTACATAATAGCTGCATTGACATCTCTTTTAGGGTTAATTAAGTTATTTAATAATTCAAGTCCATCTCCTTGGAATGAGATGTTTTTGTGTCCAATTGGGAAACCTGTTCCATCTTTAATAAGTGAAACAAATGAATCAATTAGACCTTTGTATGTTTCTTTTGTAACTGCACCAGTGAACTGATCAGCACTGTGAGTTCCATCTGCATTTGTTCAATAAGATGAACCATATAACAAGTTATCTCTGACTGCGTCAGTGATGATTCAAGAATCAAATCCATTATCAGCAACTATTTTAAGTGAGTTGATAATGGAATTTGTTTTATATCCATTATTAAATTTATCAGCGTATAAATCAAGATTAATTGCACCATCTTCAGTTTTCTTTTCAGGTGCAATTGGTTTTTTCTTAATGTTGTAAGCGATTACCATATCTTGAGAAAAGTAAGGGAAAAAGTATTCTCAAAGTTCAGGGTAATTACCTTTTTCATCTTTAAGTTCTTCACCATTAAATTTAGTCTTTAATTGTTCGTTGTAATCTTCAAGATGCTCTCAAACTTCTGATTTGATAATGTTTTTAAGATATTGTTTTGTTTTTTCTCTGTCGTTTTTAAGTTCAGGTTTGTTAAGTAAAATTGAATAATCAATTTTTTGTAAGCATTCTTTTTTAATAAGTGATGCAGCTAGGAAATCTCCACTGATTCCTGCAGCTGCTTTGTGGTTGATTATTGCATTATTAAACTCATTAACTTCGTTAAATTCAGCATAACTGAATACGTCTCTTAACTTCTCTTTATTATCATCTGACATATATGATCTAAAGTTGTAAAAGGGTGGTTTATAACCGTTAATTGCTTTTGAAACAATTAAGCCAGTTCCTACTGCTGCGATTGTTAAAATCCCAGCACTAATTAATGATGTTTTAATAATTTTCTTCATTATTATTTCTTACCTTTCTTAACTGCAACGTAAATAATGTTTCCGATAATAGTTAATACAAGGATAATAGCACCAAAAATAAGTCCTCAAGGCTCAAATGAACCTGCATATAAATCAGTTCCAACTGTTTGCATATTAGACACTGTTCTAGTGATGATAAAATCATCAAATGAAAGAACAGAAGCTACTATTACAGACATAATAATTGAAGGGATCATATAAACAAAGTAAGTTTTGAATCAAGATCTTAATTTTGAGTATCCTAAATCTTGACTTGCTTCGTAAAGGTTGTTGTTGAATTTTTCACTTCTTGGTAACATAAGTGAAATTGCATATGGAAGTGTCATAATTGTGTGAGCTACTACAACACGTCCAAATCCTTCGCTATCTGTTTGAATAACTCCAAAGAAGATACCAAAAACAAGAACAAGTCCAATAGCTGTAATGTTGTCTGGGTTAATAAGAGGAATATTAATTGTAGAGCTTACGTATGATCTAACAATTTTGTTCTTTTGTCTGTATAGTGCATATACAGTTATAAGTGAAATTGTACATACTAAAAAGCTTACAATAAGCGCTAAAAGTAAGCTGTTTACAAGTGACATTGCTCTGTTGTTATCAAATAAATGAAGTCAGTTGTCAAATGTACCTTTAGTTCAAGTTGGGTTAAATTGACCTTTTGGTGTTGGTTGGTTAAATGAGTAAATAACTCCAAATAAAAGTGGTATATAAACGATTGCTAAAATGATGTAAATATAAGATCTTTTTAAGAATTTACTCATAGTGTGCTCCTTTTTTAAGTCTGAAAATTATTTTAGGAGTTAATAAAATAATTCCATAAATACTTAAGAAAATAGCAGATACCACGATAACTAAAACAGAAACTGCTGCTAAGTCAAATTTATTTCCTGGGTTTGCTCTTGAGTTGATAATATCTCCAACTGTTTGATATTGTGAACCATCTGGCAGAAGTTTTGCTGAAATAACAAAAGTTGTAGCTGATGCAAGGAACACCATACCAAAACCACTTAAGATAGCTCTAATACCATATGGAATTATAACTTTGAAAATTGTTTGAGTTTGATTGTAACCTAAGTCGTGACTTGCTTCAATGATGTTTTTTGGCATATCTTTAAACACTGTGTATAAAGGCATAATCATTAAAGGTAAGTTAAGGTACATAAGTCCAAATACCATAAATGCTTCATTGTTTAAACTTTTTGTGTTGTGTGCCATAATCCCTAAGAATAAGGCCTTAATTGAATAAATTCTAGCAATTGTAAAAATTGCAAGTGGTGAAATTATTAAACTAAGTGCACAAATTTTAAAAATCTTAGATTTAGATGTTGAAACAAAGTAAGCATATGGGAATCCAATGATTAAGCATAACATTGATGCTGCTAATCCTATTCATAATGAACGTCCCATAATTTTTCAAGTACTTGATGACTTGATTAAAACTCAGTTATCAAAACTTTCGTTCGGAATAAGTGCATAAAGCACAATTAAAATAATTGGAAGAATAATAAGTAAGAGCGCAATTAAGAAATAAGGTCAAACTAGATGTGTTTTTTTATCAAAAGTGAAGTTGAATTTATTAGTTTTGGAATTCATTATTTGAATAATCTCACTTAGCGTCTTTACGCATTAAATGGACTGAGTCAATTGTTCAACTTAAGTAAACTTTTTCACCTAGTTCAAATTTCTTAGATGTTTCTACATAAATAACTGTTTGTTCATCAATTTCAACTTTAATGTAGTAGTAGCTTCCTCTGTAAGAAATGTCAGAAATGTGTCCTGATAATTTGTTTGAAGTTTTAGATGGTTCTGAGTAAATGTCAATGTCTTCTGGTCTAATAAGTGCATCAAGTACTTCACCTGATTCAAATTCATCTGCTTCGTGAATTGTTTTGAACTCTTTGTTTAATATCTTAATTTTGCCTTGTTTTGTGAATTTAGCATCAAAGATGTTTGAATCACCGATAAATTTAGCAACTCAGATGTTAACTGGATAGTCGTAGATGTTTTTAGGTGTGTCATATTGTTCAATAACACCATCACGCATAACAGCAACTCTATCTGAAAGTTCAAGTGCTTCGTCTTGGTCGTGAGTAACAAAAATAAATGTAAGACCTAATTCTTGTTGAATACTTCTTAATAACACTTGCATTTTTTGTCTAATTTTTGCATCAAGTGCACTAAGTGGTTCATCTAAGAGTAAGATTTCAGGTTCAATAACAAGTGAACGAGCTAATGCAACACGCTGTTTCATACCACCTGAAAGTTCAGAAATAGCTTTATCAGCATTTCCTGTAAGACCTACAAGATCGATGATTTTCTTAATTTTTTCATCCATTTCTTGTCTTGTCATTCTACGTTTGAAGTGTAGGTTTTGGAACGCTTCAACTTTTAATGCTGTGTAACTTTCTCAATATGAATAAACGAAGTCTGAGTTATCAAGTCATTTTTGAATTTTCTTGTATTGGTATGTTCCTTCTTTTAAGTTTTCAAGTTGTTCTTCATATTTTTCTTGTAACTTGTCAAGTTGTTCCATTTTTTTATGACTTAAAACATCTCATTTTTTAGTTAATTGTTCAAGAAGTTTTACTTTCTTTTGGTCAATAACTTCTTTAGGAATTCTTTTAAGTTTAAGACCATATGCAATGTTTCCATAAACGTTTAAGTGTGGAAAAAGTGCATAATCTTGGAAGATTGTTGAAACATTTCTTTTGTGCGGTTCAAGATCTTTAATGTCTAAACCATTGAATTTAATTTCACCACGTGTAGTTCACTCAAAACCACCGATTAATCTTAAAATAGTGGTTTTCCCTGAACCTGATGGACCTAATAAAGTAACAAACTCACCTGGTTGAATTTGTAAATTAATACTATGTAAAACTGTTTTATTTTGAAATTCTTTAACAACGTCAATTAATTCAATAATTGGTTGCTTATCTTTTTTTCTTTTAACTTTAATAGCCATTATTTTTAATCTCCTTTCCTTAATATAGTTTTAATAGCTATTTTAAAAGGGAGACCGTATCAAATAAGTTTTCAATGTATTCTTCACGTAAGTATTTTTTAGTTGAATAGTCAATATCATTGAATACTTTTAATACATTTGATATAGGTAAAATTTGAATTAAAAGCGCCTTACTTTTCATAAATGCTATTTTACTAAATTGATTAATTTTGGCCCTAATTTTTTTAACTTTTTTGAGGTAAATTTTGAGCAAATTATTTTGTAAGAGTATAAAAAATAAGTGTGTTAAAATGGTTTGATTTTGATTGAATCTTTGAGCTTAAATTTAAAACAAAAACCACCTTGTGGTGGTCTTGTTTATTAGAAAATAATATTTCTTTGAGGGAACTTAAGTTCTCTTTGTGTTGTGTTTTCAAAAGTTCTAAGAATTTGGTTTGCTCTATCTAATTCTAATTCTTCTAAATTTATATTGTATAGCTCTTCAATTTGTTGTGCATCAATTTGGCCTAAAGATGATTTGAATGCAAAGCAAATTGGATCCATAATAATTTGTGAAACACCACTTTCTTCTTTTACATAAAACTTATAGACAATGTTTGAAAATGAAACATAAAATTCATAGTATCCCGGTTTAATTATTGATTCAGTTACATTTGAAAAACTTGTTGGCCACATATTTCCAACTGGTTTGATTTCATTTGTGATATATGTATAGTGTGTATGTCCTGAAGTTGCATTAACTTCTGAGAAACTATTAACTTGGTTAATTGAATAGTGTAAATATTCATCTGAATGTCTTGGTTTTGAATCATCTTCAAAGTTAAATGATAATAAACCGTAATCGTAAAACACAGTGTTAAAGTAGTAAATGTATTGTAAGAAGATGTAAATGTTTTCAGATAGCAATTGTGACATTTGCTCTAATGAAGCAGCGAATTCAGGTTTTTGTGCACCTTCGTTTTCCTTTTTAAGTTTTAAAACTGTGTCTTTAAGTGTTGCTAATTTGCTTCTTAACTTAGTTAAATCTTCATTTGTGAAGTTATCTAATTTTTCTTTGTATTTAGGATCTAATGTAATGTTTTGTTCTTTTAAAAATTCATCAAATTTAGTTACTACGTAAGGTTTAGCTATTTTGTATTGATTGCCACCTGTTAAATCAATGCAAGCTACAGAAGCAATTGGTAATGCCGAGAAACTAAGTAAAGAAAGTGAGAATAGTAATTTTTTCATAATGAATGTTAATTAACATCTACAAATGTATATGTTAATTTTACCCCTCCATAATTGTCTATAAATAAAATTTCATTGGTGTTAGCTTTGTTCGAGTTATCTACACCGAATGGAGCAAATAACTGCACATATTTGTTTAAATCAAAAATGTCTAATATATAGTGATTATTGATAATATTTGGAAATGTTTTTACATATCCGTGTAATTTAGGTTTGAGTAATTCAGGATTTTGTCAATCCTTTTCAATTCCAATTTCTAAGATAAATCCATTTTTAGATAATAAGTAATATAAATTATCAAGTGTTTCATCACTGTTTTTTGCATAAACATAATCAATGAATTGATTTGAACTTATTTTTGCATAGTTTGAATAAATTTTTTCAGGATCATTAGATGCGACATCTAAGTTTTCATTATCTAATAATGTTGATTTGATTAAATCAAATTGAGTAATTGTAAATAGTGCATATAGTCAATTTGTTGATAATAATTGATCTATTTGAGCAGTTGATTGTTCTACTATAAATGGTTTTATCCTTGAGAATGTTCCTCAATCAAATTCTCCTTGAATAAATGATTGAGTCATGTTGTTCCCGAATACAAATGCATTTTTAATTTGCTGTTTGTAATCAGGATTGCTTAGTAATTCAAATTGTGAGTCAATGTAAGCTTGTTTTTGAGCTTCATCTTTATATACGATGTTAAGTAAGTTTCAAATTGAATCTTGTTTAATAAAGTTATTTCATTCAAGTTTTAAAGCGTTTTCTTGTTCGTTAGTTTCATCTGTTTTTGATACTGTGCTAGGTGTAAAAGATAAAGTTGCTAAAGGTAAACTTAATGGTGATATCATTAAAATCTTTTTAAATAATTTACTAATTTTCATTAGTCCCCTTTCATAAGAAGAAAACATTAGCAGGTTCTCCATAACTTAGATCTTTAACCATACTTTTTTCAAATTGAACTAATCCTGTTTCGTATCCGTGAATAAATCTTGAGTGAACAATATTAGAAATTAAGTTAAGTGATATTTTGTTATTTTTTAAATCTCCAAAGTATCAGTTTAACGGTTCTAACTTTAAATTAGAAACAGGTTGCAAAATGTTGTTGATAGTAATTCTGAAAACTAGTTTATTTTTCTTTAAATAATAAACCCTAGCATCAGCCATTTCACCTGATTCATCACCTAATTTGATGTCGTCAATGTATGTGTTTGGTACGTTGTAGTTTTTGTATTCACTTTTTGTTTTTAATGATTGTTGGTATTCGTCTGATAGTGTATAACCATTTCCGATTGGATCTAATAATCATGATACAAATGCGAAGTCAAATTTATCTAAATTATTTAAGATAAAGTATCAGTTTTCAGAAATAAAATCTGAGAAACTATTAGCGAATTTTTCTTTTTTAGCAGGTGTATTATGTTCTTTAATTTCATTAATTTTTGTTGTTAATTCAGTTATTTTGTTTTCTGCTTCTGTTCTTTCATCACCTGAAAAGTAGACCAAGAGATCTTGTAGTCTGCTTTTTTCAGCAAGAGAATCATTTAATTCATCAGATCTAAATTCTTGTTTGTAACTTGTTGTTATTTCTTTGAATTTTTGAATGATTGATGATGCGTCTTGTTCTTGATTGTATAGATATAAACTGCGTTCTCTTTGACTTTCTGGTTTGTAAACGTTGTTTAAAAGAGTTTCGATAATCTTTTTATGATTAACTTGCTGCAAGTTTTCAACTTTAGGGTTAATTTGTGTTGAGTTATCTATGTATACTTCTAATTTGTCTGAAGATGTGTAATTAGCACAAGAAATTGCAACTCCACTAATAAGAGGTAAACTAATTAAACTTAATATTTTTTTAATTTTAATCATTTTGTACTCCTACTAATGTGTATCTAATAATTTGTCAGTTATCTTGATTAATTTCTTCTAACGCTAAGTACAAGCTTTGAAAGTAATTGTATGAATTAAATAACATAATAAATTTAGCATAATCAAAATTCTTATATATAAATGATAAATCTTCAACATTTATACTTTTACTGTATTCAATGTCATCATTTAATAGTTTATTGTGTGCAGCAACTAATTTGCTGTGTAAATTATCAATTGTTGCATCAATGTTATCTGTAGAGACAACTTTTAAGATTTCAGCAGATGCTTTTAAATGTGTTTTGCCTTCTTGTGAATATTTAAATACAGGTAGTATTAAATTTTCGTTTAGGACAATGTAAATCACATCTAAACTTTGAAGTGTTGAGTTGCTATCCAACTGAATATTTTTAACAACATATTTATTCAATTTGTAATTATGTAAATCAATATTTGACTTAATACCATCTTGCGTTGCTTTTGTGTATTTTGCTAATGTTAAATTCACACCATCATCATTTTTTTTATCTTTGAAACTTGATGGATAAAAGTTTAAATAGTAATTGAATTTATTTAGATTACTTAAGTATCAAAATCAGTTATCTCTAAATAGCATTTCTAATGTTTTTGATGCTTTTAACGTATCTTGAATTTGAGTGTTGTTTTCTAAAATTGGATTGTTTAATATTTGCGCATATACCAATGATGATTGAATTTCTTTAATAAATTCATCTGGAATATTGTTTTGTGCATTTATATATAAATTCAAATCTCTTGAATTATTTATAAATTCAGAAGATCCTAATTTCTTTAGAAATGCTTGATGTGGTCTTTTTTCTTTTGAAACTTGTGGAGTAGTGTTTTCTGTTTTATTAGTACAAGAGAGTGCTATTGTTGGTAAGAACAATAAAGGTGCAAGAAGCTTAATTTTGAATAATCTTTTCATAATAGATATCTTCAAGACTTCTATGTTTTTGTCCTGATGAAACCAATTTACCTTTATGAATAAGTGTGTATGAAGTTGCGTACTTATCAATCTCACTTAAAATGTGAGAACTGATAATTATTGTCTTACCTTGTTTATTTAATTCAGATAATATTTCAAACAATCTAAATCTAGCTGTTGGGTCTAAGTTAGCAGCAGGTTCATCAAGAATGATTAAATCAGGGTCATTTAATAATGCTTGAATTAATAAAACTTTTTTCTTTTGACCTGATGATAAGTTGTTAGGTTTGTTTTTCTTCAAATCAGAGATTTCAAACTTTTCTAAAAAGTTATTGATTTTGTCTTTTAATTGTTGTTTGTCTTTGTTTCCAAATAAAGAAACAATGTATAAATATTCAAATACATTTAATTCTTTAGGGAAAATTGCATTTTCAGGAACATAACCAAGTTTTGCTTTTGATTCAGGATTTGAGTTAATAATTCCATTAATGTAAATTTGTCCACTAAAGTTTGTGTATGAACCAATGATTGATTTGATTGTTGTTGTTTTCCCTGAACCATTTTCTCCAATAAATGCGTGGAAAGAACCTTTAGGTACTTCAAAACTTAAATCAAATACTCCTTTTTTCTCATTAGAGTTATGATTATAAATCTTTGTTAAATTTTGAACTTTAATACTTGTGTTATTCATTATTTATAATCCTTTCTAATGTATAAAAGTGTATTTGCAGCTAATAGAGAAGCTCCTAAGATTATTCAAATCACAACAAAGATTGATTTGTTAACAACTTTTTTGTTTCTTTGAATTGAATAAATTTGATCTGTTGTAGCAAATAAATAGTTATTTGATTTTGTTAAATCGTATCTGATGACAATTTGGTCATTGATGATTTGTTGTTTTGGTACATATGTTTCAAATCCACCGATTTGATAATTGTAATCATCTAATCTAACTTTGAATTGAGATGGCGCATATGTATCTGTGTAGTCATCATTTACTAAAAGAGCATTTAAGTAAATTGAATCATTGTAAGTAAAGTAAATGTAGTAAATAAGTGATGAATATAAATAAATTTGTTTTTCAACTTTTGATTTAACTAATTTATTTTTAATAGCATTTTCATCAAGAACATTTGTGTTGTTATCAATTAAATTGTTTAATTCAGAGTTCTCATCATTTAAGTTTCTTTGAATATCGCTTAAGATGAAGTTTTTAATTGAAACTAAATCATTGTTTTTTACATATTCTTGTAATTCTTCTGAATTAAATAATTGAGCAAAGTATTTGTTTGTAAAACTATTAAATACATTTGATTTTAATAGTTGTTGTATGTTTTCTCATTTTAGTTTTCCGACTAAGTTTTCAGATGTAACAAAGTTGTATTTGTCTTCTGGGTAAATAATGTTAAAGTCTGAAGCGCCATCTCTTACATAGATGATATCTGTGTTGATGATATTTGTAATAGATGATTGATTTTTAAGTGCACCTGGAACTATATATTGTTCTTTACCTTCACTTATTTGATACTTACGTAGGTTCGGTTGTTTCTCGAGAATATATGAATATACTTGAGAATCAGTGTTCTTGTAATATAAGTAATCACTTAAATTATTAGTGTTCTGATTATTTAGTTTATTAAATATATCTTCATTATTAATGTTGAATATTTCTAACATTTGATAAGGAATTGCTAAATAAGAATAAACACTTCACGAAGTAGATGAGTTTTTTGAAATCTCGTATGCCTCTGATAAGTATGCATCTTGTTTTTGACTAAAACTCGTTGCATCATATCCGTTAGGAATGATGTAGTAATTATCTTTATTGTTATCTAAATAAAAGTAATTAGTATTTGAATCATTACCTGATGGTTGATTAGGGTTTTTAGAATTTAAATAGTAAGCAAAGTTATTAGCTGTTGATGTTGAGTTTGATGAGATAAATCCTCCAGCTAAAAACATCGGAATACTGAATAACAGTGGAACTGTTATAGCAATCTTTGAATTAAGTTTATAGCTTATTAACGAAGCAATTGAACCAAAGAAGATAAATGCTAAAAATATTGTGATTAGCGTGATAAATACGAATGCTACAAAGTAACTAGCATCTAATTTTAAAGTTAATCCTAATATTAAATTAAATAAAGAACAAAATAATGCTCAATATAACCCCATTAATAAAAACATTAACATTTTACTTATAAAAATAGTTTTTCTGGATATGGGCTTAGAAAATGTAATTATTTCTAAACCTTCTTCCTCTAAATCTTTATATAAGTTAATTGACTTTAATGAAGAAAAGAAGATAGTTATAAATAACAATCCAAAACTAGCACAATAAATAACTAGCGATTTGTTTTGTATATTCAAAATTGAAATAATAATTGAAAGAACAATCATTATTGTTCCAACTAAAGCAGGTAAGATTCAACTGCTTTTTTTCTTTAAAATTACCTTATGAAGAAAGTAGACATAGTTTTTTATTTGTGTCATTATTAACTCCTTTTTGCACTTTCATATTACTTTAATATTATTAATAATTTGATAATATTATACATTAATTAAATAACCTGATGGTTATATTCTTTATATTTTTTTTAAAAATAAATAGGTAAAATATATCTTATGAACGATGATTTAAGAATAAGCAGAATAAAAGAGAAGATTAAAAAAACTCCACATAAGAGTGGAATTTACTTATGAAAAAACGAATTAGATCAAGTCATTTACATCGGTAAAGCTATTGATTTAAACAATAGATTAAATCAATATTTAAACAATTCAATTAACTCTTATAAGACATACAAAATGATTGATGAAATCTATGATTTTGATTTTGTTACATACAATACAGATCAAGAAGCTTTTTTAGCCGAAAAGAACTATATTGAAAAATATCAGCCCAAATATAACATCAAGTTACTTGATGATAAGAGATATCCATATTTAAAATTGAATATAAATACTAAAGACCAATTGGAAATATACAGAAACTATGTATATTCTAAAACAACAGATACAACATTTTCATATGGTCCTTTTTCAAATCAACACGAGTTTAAACATTTGTTAAAGGTTTTAACTAGATTCTTTATGTATGAAAATGGATTACCAATTAAAAATCAAGCTTATTCTGTGTCAAAATACAAATTTGACAAAATCATTGAAATTTTAAAATTTCAAAATAATGACTTTTTAGATAAATTAATTTCTTTAAGAGATAAAGCAAGTGAAAATTGAGATTTTGAACTTGCTAAAGAATATAATGATTCTTATCATTTATTGAAAAGAATCAAAGATACACAATTAGTTGAACTTCAAAACATCAAAAACATTGATGTGCATACATTCATTGTTAAAGATGAACACATATCTATACAAAGTTTATTTTATAGATATGGAGTCCAAACTGCACACAATAATGAAATCAATAAATTAAATAACTATTACATTGAAAATGTAATTGATTATGTATCTGATTATTTAGAAAGATACTATTCAGATAAAGATTATCCAGATCACATTATTCTACAAAGTGAATATGAACAAATTCAACTTAATACAAAACTGAATAATAAAATCATCTTTCCCAAAAAAGGATTATTCTTAGAAATCTTGAATTTATCATTGTTAAATAACAATGAATATTTAAAGATTAATATTAATGATGCAATTTTAAAAGAAGAAATCAATATTAAAACTCAAAAAGAATTAGAAAATATTTTAAATGCTGAAAATAAAATTAAAAATATTTATTTGTTTGATAATTCACATTGATATTTAGAAAATCCAATAGGAGTTTCAGTTTGCTTTTCAAGCGGTAAAAAAATTCATGAGAATTATAGATTTTTTAATCATGAAGAAGAATTTAAACAAATGAGCAAACATTCTGATTTAGAACTTATGTATCTAACTGTTTTTAAATTTGTTAAAACGTTTGCAAAACCTTTAAATATTGACGAAAATGATATTTTTATTGTTGATGGTTCGTTTGAACAATTAAAAGAAGCAAAATATGCATTAAAAGAATTAGAATTTGAAAATATAAAAGTTTTTGGTCTTGTTAAAAATTCAAAACACAAAACTGAAAAATTGATTAATGATAAAAATCAAATAATTAATATTTCACAAGATGCTTTATTTTTGTTTACAAGAATGCAAAATGAAGTTGACAGGTATGCTAAAAGTAAAATGAAACATAAATATTTAAATAAATTCAGAGAATCAGATTTAAACTCAATACCAGGGATTGGTGATGCAACTGTCAAAAAACTTCTAGATTATTTTAAGACATTTGAAAATGTTAAAAATGCATCAATAGAAGAATTAAACAACGTTATTGATAAAAAGAAATCTAAAATTATTTTCGAAACATATTCAAAATAAAATGTTTAAGTTTTAAAATGGGTCACGAAATATGGATTGTCCATATTTTGTGACCCATTTTACTTTTTTAATCTTTTTATAAAATTTTATAAATACTAAAATTTAATTGTATAGACAAAGGAGAGAAAATGAAACTATTACCGTCTAATATTTCAAGACATTTAGAAACAATGTTCGCAAATGATATTAACCAAATCATTGCTTTGATTAACAATTGGTGGTTAATTAATTACAACCAACCGTTTGGTTTAATTGAAATGGATGCCATTAGATTTGGTAATAGTATTAGTCTAAAGAAAGAAACCACCGAAGAAAAATGATATAACGGATGTTTAATTAATTGAGGACTAAAAGCGATATTGAGATTAGTTTTTGATTTACAAACAACTAAACCCATTGCACTTGATAATGCTAACCGCATTCTTAATACTAACCTTTTTAGCACAACTTATTATCGTATTCTTGAAGAATTAAGGAGATTAAAAAGAAACAATTATGAAATATAAAGGTTATTCTAAACAATTAGTTTAAGTAATAATAGTTTTGTCTTTTTATTTATGAATTAAATTCATTACAGTAATTATGAGATTTATTAATTAACATTTTTATTTATAAATATTTATTAATTGTTGTTAATTAATTAAAAAACGCTTATTTTAACGATTAAAAATAAAAACATTATAATTTGCCTATGAAAAAATTTAAAAGAAAACTATTTTGTGCAATTGCCCCATTATCGGTTATTCCTACAGCATTGCTAGCTTCATGTGCGAAAAAAACAAAAGATCCTTGAACAAATAACACAAATTCAAAAAATTTAACTGAATTACAAAATAGTTCATCAAAAATTAAATTATTAAATCCAGAAGTTGCCCCAGGAGCTGATTTTAGAGATTTTTATGCTGATTTAAAAGACTCGGCAGATAATTCATATCCAACGGTTGTTCTTTCTAGAAACGCATCACAAGTATTTTTATCATCATTTATGCAAATTGTTGGTCATTTAAACGCGGCCAACAATGAAAAACAACCTTACAACGATGTTGTTTATTTAATTGATCAAGATGTTTGGGACATTGACAAAACTAATGAAAATTCAGAAAGTCAAAGGTTTAATTTTAAGTATTTATTAAACAAATTTACACCTGTACTAAATACAGAAACAGGCGAAATGAATGTTAAAGATGGAAAATTATTGGTTTTAGACAACTTGAAATATGCAACTAACAATCAAAAAGATAAAGCTTATTCAGTAACACCAACAACTTTAGAAGAATTAACAACTTATTTACAACCATATCTAGAAGCTGGAATTGATAAATTTGATTTTTATATACCTGATGTATCTTTAATAGCTTTATCGGATGAAGATCGCGTTGTTGTAAGAGATTGAATTTTTAAACATGCCAATAAAATAGTTATTTTGAGTGATGGTAATTCTCAACCCTATGATTTTATTGAGAATTATTATTTAAATTTTGCTCTAAAAGCAGGTAAATCATACACTCAAGCAGAATTGCTTAAACACTGAAATGATTTACAAGCAGATGAATATATTAAAATGCCTATTGATTGTCGTTATTTCTTTACTTTACAAGAGAAAGTTAAAATTTACAACTTAGAAAACACATACATTAATGCTTTTAATCAAAGATTGGAAAACGCAGGTAAAGCTTGAGCCAAATTAAACATTAAGTCATATCCAATTAATCCATTTATGTATAAGGATTACATGCAATTTGCCGAAAACATTGATTATCAAGGTGACTTCGAACGCTTAAATCAAATTTATAGCAAGAGCTTTTTAGATCTTATTGTTGAAGGCAAAAACAATTATTCTCCAAACAAAAAGAATTTAATCTTTATGGGTTCTTCATTATTTAAAAAAATGACAAAGGCTGAAGATTGAATCAAAATGAAAATGCTTACAATGAAGTCAAGGCTTATTTCGCCAAAATTAAAGTGTTATATCCTGCAGATCAATATAATTACTTCTTTAAATTGCATCCAAGTTATAGTGCTCAAGATGCTGTTGAATACATTAAATTGCTCGTTGGCGAAAAAGAATATGCTAATACAATTACATTAAATCCTACAATTGCTTGAGAAAATATGTTGGCAATTGATTATCATAACATTGAAAAGGGCACATCAGTATTATTTGATCGAAATAATAATTCAAGAACTCAATTATATGGCTTACAAGGTACAACAACAGTGCTTTTAACCACAATGACATTCCTAAAACAAACATTCGGTTGAGATTTAGAAAAAATGAAAAGCTTTGTCAATATACAAAACTTCCCATTAGCAAATACCTTTAACATTTTATCTCGTGATACTTATTATACTGACCACAAAAAAGGTTATCAAGCTAACATATCTAAAATGGATCAAGTTTATAAATACTTTGTTGACACTGGTGCTTTCTACCCGAAAAATGAATGAATTGATATGGATACTTTTCTTGCAAAAACCAATCTTAATTAACCTAAAAAACATATAAAAAAGACAAAATTATTTAAACCAGAACACAAAATATGGACAAAACTGTATTTAAACTGGGACACGAAATATGGACAATCCATATTTCGTGTTTTTTGTATAGGAGAATATATGAGACAACTTAATCAGCATGAATGACTTGAACTTTTTTCAGATTATGATGATTTTAAAAAGGGTCTAATGTCAAAAAATAATTTTAAAAACAATTTTGTTTTTTGTCAATTCACATTGACCACAAAACTAAATTTATTGTAAATTACAATTTGTCCAAAATAAATGATTTAGATTTAGTTATGAAATACATGTCAAAATAAAATTAAACAAACAATGAATAGCACATTTAGACCATTGTTTCCAATATTTAACTAAAGATTATTTGCAAACAATATCTAAAAATAATGGCATTGTTTCAATGGAGAGAGTTAGCAACTCGCCATACAACATAGAAGCAGAATATTTATTTTCGATTTTAGAATCTGAATGTTTAAAACTAATTTATATAACCAAGATAACTTTTGATGATCTTAGCAAAATAATTAATGAGTTTATTTTTGATACATCAACGAAAGTATTCAATCAAAATCAGATTGAAAAACACCCCGACAACGTTGAGATGATATTATGTCTAATTAACCCTTCTATCCACCTTTAGTGTGTCTGTTTATTTATTTTGTTTAGAATTTTCACAAGAGGCAACAAATTCCACAAGAATTAACGTCATATCTGAAATTGATTTAATTTTCAAAAAAGTTTGAATTTTTTCATAATTCTCTTAGTAATTCTGATACAATTGACACTTATATTACATATATACATATATATATATATATAGAATAGGAGATATGTATGAAAAATAAAGCATTAAAAAGGAGCCTTTTAATTATTCCTGCATCAGTACCATTAGCAGGACTTGTTTTGACTCTTTCATCGACTACAAGCTCAACCAATGTGACAAGTAAAACTACTTCAGGCACTAATTGAACTTTTGATAAAGTTAATATTGATTTACAGGATAATCTTTGAAAGAACTATAATTCACTTCCAACTTCAAATCATAATGCCAGATATGCACCATATAGATATATAAATATTTTTAATTCAAACGGTAATCAGAATTTCAACGACACCAATGCTAATTGACAATATCGAGCAGTTGGAGATTCATGATTTAGATTATTTGATGCCTCAAATCCAGGTTTTCCAAACAACGTAAATGTTTCCGATTGAACAGGTACTAATTATGCAACAGAAAGTGGAACACTTTATTCTTGACAAGTAGATGGTTTTAGAGACAAAGGTGTAGATCATGGACCGTGATGAAATGGGAATGGATATAATCCAAGTACTGATACCAAAAGATTTAAAATAGGTTACAACTTAGTTAATAAACCATTACATGGTTCTGCAACTCAAGGTGCGCAATCAACATTCTATACAGGAGCATTTTATTTTTCAAATGATATGAAAATAGCAAGTGATATTAAAATTCACTTGTATATTAAAGTTGATGATAGAAATAATTCAAATGTTTTACAACAAAAAACTTATACTATCAAATTAAAAGAAGAAAAAAATGCTAACTTATCTGATTATGATATTTCACCTTGAATTGGAAAAGTACAAAGAGTAAATAAAGATCCTCTTCGTGCTTCTCAAGCTGGAGATACTTTAGAAGCATGATTAACTAATTATGCATACTTGCCTTATTACAAAAACACTCCAACATCATATACAAATGGGTTGAGTGCTGATTTGCTTAGTCAAAAAAGAACTTGAGACAATTATAGATCTTCAGATAAGCATAACGGAATGTATGATATTTTAGTATCTACTCCAACCAATATGTCAGATATTAGATCAAGAGGATTTCAGTTATCAAATAGCAGTGGTTCATATGTAAATTTTGGTTTATTCCAAAAAAATCTTATTAATAATGATAGACCGGCTGACATTATATATAACAATCAAGGTGGTTTATTTGTCTTCAATATAGAAATGGATAAAAAGCTTGATTATTTAGTTGCCGGAGCAGTAGCAGAAGTAGAATTTGAGCCATATAATGATGTGGCTAACGCAAGCACTACAACATTTTTTGGTAATACCGGTTCATCAACAACCAATAAATCTTTCTTTGGATCAGCTGAATATCGTCAAAAAGATGATGACGATAATCAAAGAATTGTTTCTGGATTTTGAAAAATAGCTGATAGATCTGAATCTCAACGTAAAAAATTCTATACTTTAGAACTTGTTGATTCAGAACTTGGTTCTGATCTTTATGATCCTAAGAGTGATGCATTTCCGGAAACGACTTTAAGAATTGCTGAAAATGGAAATTCAAATATTAATTATGAGATTAATAAAGATGGAATTAATAGAAACAAAAAAACAATTAGTACCAAAAGTGTTTATCAAGATACAAAAGCAGTAAATAGTAGAAATTCTTTACGTTTAACAAGTACAATTAATAGTAGAGATGCTAAAAAATGAAAAGTTAAAAACGGCAGTTCATTAACCGCTAGCCCATTACCATCAAGTAGATTTGATAGTGATGGAATTGAATTCAATCCAATTACTTATACATATACTGATCTTGAATTAGCTAAGAAATATGTTGATAATAAACAATGATTAAACAAAGGTCAAAAAGATTATTTAAAAATGGTATTAGATAATGAATCAGGATTTGAAGCAAGTAAGCAATATTCAGATAGTACTATTTTAACTAAATGAAAAGAGAAAATTGATACTCTTGATAAACAACAAGAAACAATTGAAAAAAAATATAAAGAAATTCGTGATTTCCCTCTTAGTAATGATGTTTATGATTCAACTTACAATGAAAATATAACTAACAAAATCATTTATGCTTTAGCTACAAAATCATCTAAAGATTCTTTAGATTCAATAATAAGTAGAAACATTAACAAAATTAATTTCCGTTCAACTGAATACAATACCGAAACTGGTGCAATCGATAGAACTACTTCTACAGAATATTCAATTTCTACTCCAAGTGGTGCATCATATAATAATTTAAAAACTTCAATGGATTCAGTCTACAATGCACTTAATAATTATTTAACTGCTGTAATAAATAGTGGTAAAACTGAAATTGAAAAATATTTTGCAAAATTAGCAGATTATCCAATTACTGAACAAAATTCTTCAACTTATAGTGGAAATTACAATAAAGCTAAAAACCTTATTATCAATACAATTAAAGCTCAAGTTAAAAACCTTAGTTTAAAAAGCCAACTAAATCCATTTGCTAATTTAGATGCTACAAACGAGCAAATTAAAGCAATTATTGAGTTAATTAGTAAAGTTAATAAATTAAATAAAGACAAAAATTCAGTTAAGTCACAAATTGAAATTTATAAACAATCAGAAAATGACTTTAATAATTTAGGTTCTTTTGAATTTGCAAGTTCTAAAAGTCAGATTGATTTAAAAGCTCTTGATGCATTTGATAAAAACTTAAAAAATGCTTCTGATAAAACTATTCAAAATATTTTTGAATCAACTGATATTCTTACTAAGTTTTATAATGATAATAATGACATTTTTGCTAAACAATGAATAGAAAAAGCAAAAGGTCTTGATGGTGCAATTAATGAATTTAATACCGAAATAGATAATTTTAACTATTTAGATGCAAATCAAAAAACAACTGCTAAAAATGATTTAAAAAGTGCTTTGAGTACATTCAATATTTTTTCTTATAATGAAAATACAGTCACACTTAGTGTAAATAGTGAATTTATTAAAAAAATAAACGGACAAATGGCTAGTGCTTTTGTGACTGCAAAAACAACAGCTAAAACTCAAATTTCAGCATTAAATGAATTAATAGAAACAGAACAAAATAAAGTTAAACAAGAAATAGAAAATGCCACTCTTTACAAAGACAATTATGATGCAAATCAACCATTTACTGACAAAATTTTAATAGGTTCAGACAAAAATATTAAAGCAATTGTAGAAAAATGAACTGATATTAATAATGAAAGAGGCAGAATTAAAGACTATACTGCTACTTTTGATTATCCAAATAAAAATATTGAACCTACAACTGCTGACAAAAAATTAGTTTCTCAACTAAGCATTTCTCCTGATGCCGGTGGTTTAGAAACTGAAGTTATTTCTATTAGCGGTAATAATGACACAGGAACTTTAACTGTTACTTATAGAGTAGTAAAATCAAGTGATAAAACTAATGTTTATACTCAAGATAAAACCTATGATATTACTGGTTTTGCTAATGAAGAAAATAGAGTTAATAAATTAAATGCTACTCCAGATTATAAAGATGCGAGTGAAAAACCAAATATTCAAGCTTCATCTGTTGTAAAAAGAGATAATAATACTGAAGATATTGCTTGAGTATTGCCAACAAAAACACAAATTTATGCAGATAGTGTTAGATATCTTGGTTATAACGATATAACCGGAAAAATTAAAATTGCATATAAATTACAGTCAACTGTTAATGCAAGTGCAATTTCTGATGAAAAAACTGCAGAAATTACTGGTTTTGAAACAGAATCTACTAGATTAAATAATTTAGTCAAACAAGACACAGATACTAATCAAAATACAATTCTTAACATCACTGCAGACCCTATTAAACGTGCTTCAGATTCAACTTTAAATACTGATTACACAATTGCTTTAGCAGATAATTATGGAACTACTAATCAAGTTGAATTAACTGATTTATCATCTCCTACACCAAATGATACTGATGGTTCAGTTTCATATACATATAAATTAAAAACTACAAGAACTAAAGAAGATTTAGTAACAATTACTGATGAAGCACTTGACAACAATGATATTTATAGTGATGTTTCAGCATTGCAAACAAGAACTGGCTTTTTAACTCAAGCTGAATATGAAAAAAATCAAAAAGATGCAAAGAAAAAAGCAATTGATAATCATCAATATTTAAATGATGCACAAAAAACAGCACTTAAAAATAAAATTGATCAAGCTAATCTAAATCAATTAGATCAAATTGCACAAGATGCAAGTGATTTAAATGAAGCAATGGAAGCTTACAACGATGCAACTAATAATATTGAAACAATTAAAGAAGGCACAGATTATACTCAAGCAGATAATAATAATAAGAGTGCTTTAGATAACGCAGTAAATCAACAAAAAACCGATGTTGATAAAACTAAAGGATCTAATTTATCATTAGAAGAAGTTAAAAAGAGAACTAAAGCAATTCAAGACGCAATTAGTAATTTAAATGGTGATGAAAAATTACAAGAAGCTAAAGATGAAGCGATTAGAAAAATTAATTCTGATTATTCATCATTAACTGATAAACAAAAAGAAAAAGCAATTGCTTTAATTAATGAACAAACAACAATTGATGGTGTTACTAGTCAAGATGCAGCTAATAGTGCATTAAATTCTTCAATGGAAACCTTGAACGATTACATAGCAGATCAAGATGCTGTAACAGCAGGCAATAATTATACTTATACTACTAACGCCTTAAGAGAAGCCTATGATGGAAATCCAACTAAAGATGGTAATCAAAAAGGTGGAGTGATTAAAGAAGCAGAAGATTTAGTAGCTGCTTTAAATACTGAAAATAATTCTGATTTAATGAATAAAGAAACAATTGATGCTTTAAACAAAAAAATTAAAAGCGCAATTGATGCTTTAAACGGTCAACAACGTTATGATGAAGAAGTTGCAAGATTAAATGATTTATCTCTTGCTTTAGCTAAAGTTAAAGATGCAAATCGAGCTACAGATACAGCGAGTGAAATTACAACTGATGAAATTGAATTTAACGATTCTACAATCCCTGCAGATGTTAAACCAGTTGATTTAGTTATTTCAAATCCAAATGAATTAACAGGTAAATTAGACTTAAGTTACAAATATCAATCAACTAAAGAAAATCTTGAAAATGTTAAATCAACCAAAGTTTATACATTAAATAACAATAATGCCTTAAGCACTTTAACTGAACAAGAAAGAGTGGACGCTATTTTAGCTGATTCAAACATTCCATTTACTATTAATGAAAATGATACTAACGCAATTAACAGAAATCAATTGGCAAGTGAAGTTGCTAAAGAAGCTATTAAAGCGTTTAACAACCCGGCAGACTTAAATGTTGAAGGTTATTTAAACAGCATTGAATTATCTCCAAACAATGATAATGGTACATTAGATATAAAATTCAAAATTGCTTCAACCAAAGCAATATTGAATTCAAATAATGATCCACAAAATCCAGTAGTTGTTTCAACTAACACAAGAACAATTACTTTAACAGGCTTTAAAACAACTTTACAAGTTGAAAAAGAAAAAGTTACCCAATACATTAATAACAATGTTCCTGAAGAACAAAAACAAGCTTTATTAGATGAATTAGCAAACGCTAATACTCTTGATGAAGTAGCTAAAGTTCAACTTAAAGCAGAAATTGAAAAAGCTATTGCAGATGCAACAAATAATTACCCTTATTTAAACAACAATCAATTAGATGCTTATAAAGCAGATTTAAAATCAGCTACTTCAACTGAAGCAATTCAAGCTCGTAGCACAACAGCGAACACATTAAATGCTAAAATGAAAGAATTAAGTGATGCTGTTAAAGCTGAATTAACTGCTTTAACCAATAAAGTTGTTGAAGATAATCAAAACAACGATGCTAAAACAGCTATTGTTTATACTTTAGCAGATGCTGATAAAAAACAAGATTATGATAATGCTCTATCAACAGCTCAAGAATTACTTAGTGAAACTGATGGTGCTAACTCAGAATTGAGTGCTGTTGAAACAGTATTAAGTAATTTACAAACTGCTTATAGTGAGTTAAATGGTGATCAAAACCAAAATGCATTAAACGAAAGAATTGATGCTTTAAACAATTTAACTGATGATCAAAAAGCACAATTAAAAGAAAATATTGCTAACGCCGACGCTCAAGCAGATGCTGAAACTATTGTAGAAGCAGCAGAAACATTAGATGCCAAAATTGCCGATGTTAAAGAACAATTAGACGAATTAAATGATTACAAAAACAATGATGTTTATAAATTAGATAAAGAAAATAAAGACGCTTATGATACAGCACTTAAAAATCTTCAAAATGCTTTAGATGAATTAAGCAACAAAGACTTAACTTCTGTAAGCGCTGACGATCTTAACAGTGAAGCTACTAATTTAGACGCCAAAGTAAATGAAGCAAATCAAGCTAAAGGCCTATTAGATGGTATTAGAAGCGATCTTAAAGATAAATTAAACAATTTTGATAACTTAACTCCTGACAACAAGCAAGCATTAATCAATTTAATTAATGCCGATGACAAAGAGTTAAGTGCTGAGAAAGTGGCTGATTATCTAAACCAAGCATTAAACTTAACTAAAACTAACATTAATGATGAAATAGACAAATTAACACATTTAACACAAGCAGAAAAACAAGCTTATAAAGATACCGTTAAAGAGGCTGAATTAAACACTGCAGACGGTGAAAAATATGACAAAAATATTAATGACATCTTAACCCAAGCCAAAGCTGATGATGAGGCCAAAAAAGCTTTAATTAAAGCTATTAATGACAAGCAATATTTAAACGATGCTCAAAAAGCGGCTTTAATTGACAAAGTTTATAAAACTCCATTAGCTGAACTTAATGAATTTGAAAAAGATGCTAAATCATTAGATGACGCAATGAAAACATATAGCGAAATTGCCTCTGTTGATAAAGATAGCATCAAATATAAAGAAGCATTCGAAGATAGACAAGCCGAATACAACAATCAAATTACTAATCGTGACAATGCTTTAAATAAAGTTGATGGTGCTAATTTATCATTAGACCAAGTTAATGAAGCAATCAAAAAATTAAATAAAGCAATCAACGATTTAAACGGTGAAGAAAGATTACAAAGAGCTAAAAATGAAGCGATTGCTAAAATCAATGGTGATAATCCAACTTACACTGATTTAACAGATGCTCAAAAAACAGCTTTAATTAATCAAATCAATGCTCAAACATCAATTGCCGATGTTAATACAGTTGATGCTAAGAACAAGCAAATTAACGATTTAACCAAAATGCTTAAAGACAATATTGATGGTGAAAGTGGTATTAAAGACTCAATTCATTACACAGGTTCAGAACATGATGTAAAAGGGAATTATGACGAAGCCATTGATGCAGCTAAAGAATTATTAGCTAAATTAAATCAGCCAAATTCAGATACTAATAATATTGTTGATTTAGATAGAATTAAAAACCAAAACCAAGCAGTTCATGATGCAATTGCTGCCTTAAATGGTGAACAAAACATTAAAAAACGTAGAGAAGAAGCTTTAGCTAAATTAGAAGAATTAGAACACATTAATAATTTACAAAAAGCAGGTTTAACTACTCAAATCGATAATGCAACATCACCAGAAGAAATTGACGAAATTGTTGCTAATGCAACTAATTTAAATGACCAAATGGGCTTATTGAAAGAGGAATTAGCAAATCAAGCACCAGTTAAAGACACACCTAAATACTTAAATGCTGATGAAGATCCTCGCAATAAATATGATGATTTATTAAATGAAGCTACATTTTTAGTTGACAAAGAAAATGGTGGTGCTCAACTAAGTCCAGAAGCAGTTGCTGACTTAATTAATAACATCAAAGTTGCTGAACAAGCTCTAGATGGTAATGAGAAATTTGATGAAGTAAAACAACAAATTATTGCTGATATCGATGCTTTAGAACATTTAAATGATGCTCAAAAAGCAGCTCTTAAAGAATCATTAAATGAGAAAAAATTAATTGCCGACCTTAAACAAGTTGGGGAAGATGCTAAACTTCTTGATAACGCAATGGCTGAAATTAAAGCTAAAGCTCAAGAAATAGCTAATGATTTAGCCCAAGAAGGTAATTATAAATATGTAGCAGCAACAGAAGAGCCAAAAACAAATTATGATAATGTTAAAGGCAAAGTTGATGCGTTAGTTGCTCCTAGTGGTAATAACTTAAACTTGAAAGAAGTTCAAGACTTACAAAAAGCCTTAATAGCGGCTGAAAAAGCACTTGATGGAGAAACTAACTATGATTACTTTAGAAATAAAGCAATTGAAAAAATTCAAAGCAATCCTAATTTAACAGATGAAGAAAAAACAGCCTTAATTGACCAATTAAATAATGTTGAATCTCCTAACGACAATGAAGCAATTACTAAAGAAGAATTTTTAAATAATTTAGACAAAATTGTTAATAAAACAAAATTAATTGAAACAATTAAGAATGATGACAATTTAACTCCAGAACAAAAAGCAGACTTGATTGATGACATTGTTAAAGCAGATTCAACACAAGCAAACTATGATGATGTGCTTGGTAAAATCAAAGCTAAAGAAGATGCATATAAAACATTAAATAATGACGATTCATTAACAGAAGACGATAAGGCTAAATTAAGCGAAAACATAGCCAACATCGAGCCTAATAGTCCTAAATTTAATGAAGAGTTAAACAATGAAAAAATCAAACAAGATGCTATTAAAGAAATTAGAAACGATAATAATTTACCTGAAACAACAAAGAACAATTTAGCTAATGAAATTGCTGAATTAGAAAATAAACAAGCTAAACCAGCATTAAATCACCAAATTGATAAGGTTAAAGAAAAACAAAAATTAATAGACGAAATTCAAGCTTCAAATCTACCAAATGAACAAAAAGAAGCTTTAATTAATGAAATAAATTCATTCAAAGGAAACGATGACAAAGCTCCAGTAATTCTTGACAAAATTCGTGATCAATTCAATAAATTGAAAGAAATTCAAGAAGATCCAAACTTAAGCCAAGAAGACAAAGCTCAATTAGTTGAAGATGTTTTAGCTAACGATCCAAAAGACGAAAAATACAATGAAATAGCTAAAAACATTAACAAGAAACAAGAAGCAATTGATCAAATTAGACAAAATCCAAACTTGACACAAGAACAAAAAAATTCAATTTCTCAAAACATTACAGAATTAGATGAAACAAGCGAAGAATTTACTAATAAATTAGCCAATGAAAAAGCTAGATTAGACTTAATTGATCAATTACATCAAGAAGCTAAAGACAACAAAATTTCTGATGAAACCAGAGATAAATTAATTAGCGAAACACTGGATTTAGTTAAAGATTCAAGCTTTGTAAATAACTTAAATAATGTTAAAGTTAAAGACAAATTAATTCAACAAGTTAAAGAGAGCGACGTGCTTAATGACACAACCAAAACAACATTAATCAATAACATTTTAGATAATAATGCTACAAGCACAGAATTTGATAATAAACATAATCAAATTGCTCAATTATATGTTGATGCTGAAGAATTGGCTAAAGCTAAAAATGATTTAGTAGATTTAACGAAATCTAAGAAATTTGAAAAATTATCTAAAGATAAACAAGATGCAATTAATAAAGCAATTGCCGATTCAGATGAAATTTTAAATAATCTTAACTCTTATAACAATGAAGATGTAGTTAAACAAACAACTATTGATAAAAAATTAAAAGCAACATCGCCAATCTTAATCTGACCATACTTTGTAGCTGCTTCATTTGTATCTTGATTAATTGGTATGTTAATCTTTGTATTTGGTAGAAAGAAAAAATAAGAAGTTAATTAACAATTAATAAACAATCAAAATCAATCAGTACTAGATAAAATAGTGCTGATTTTTTTGTATTTTTTTAAAAACCAAAAAATTTCACAAAAATCACTTAAAAATTTAATAAATGTGAAACTTTAAGGGTGAAAATATGTAAAAAATTACATTTTTTGTAAAAAAAAAAAAAAAAGTTGCCTCAAATATGATTTTTATGCTATATATAAGTATATTTAATATGAATATTTGACTTATAAAAAAGAATAAAATAAGTGCTTTTCTAGCTTAAAAATTGATGTTTTTAGCTTCTTTAAGTATTTGTTGAAAAAGGAAATTTTATGAATTTAAAAAACAAGAAAAAATGAATTCTTTTACCATTAAGCGCAGGAGTTACAGCTCCACTTGCTTTACTTACAACAGTAAGTGCATCTGCAAATAATGAACCCCGTGAAGTGAGTTTATTACCAACAGGTAGATGAGATGAGGGTATTCAAAATTGAACAGGTAGAGAGAATATAGGAACATTCCATCCAAGTCAGACAGATTATGTATGAGAAGATTGTGATGAATATGGAACATACTATTATAAACATTGATCATGGAGTCACATAAAAGAGTTTCCTGAGTCCAAAGTAAGAGAATCTATGCAAATAGATAAAGTCGTAAATGAAGATGGTACAATTGATTGGACACTTCAGTATTTTAAACCTTTTGGTTTCGTAGAAATAGAAGGTATTGATAGTGAACAAAAAGCATATTTTGCTTTCTTTCTTACTAAAGACATACAATTAAGTTCACCTGTCGAAATTAAGAGATTCGAAAAAGATGGTTCTGATAGACTAATCACTAGTTCAGTTACGTTACAACCAGGACATGAATTATCTTCAAGTCAATTAAAACAAGTTGGTCTTGGTGGTTCTTGACATCACTATGGTACAAATGATGAACTAACTAGATCTTCACTGGCTAAAGTTGAGTGATATAACCTTCAGAATAAACCAAGCGATAGTTCTAATCATAGGGATAATCTTCTATTTTCGACATGAAATACAAACGATATTAATGATCCAGGTGGTAAATTTATTGATGGTAAGAAAACATCAATTAGAGATTTTACTTACGATTATGAATTTCAAACCGCTGGATGAGATCATTCAAAATATGAGATTAAATTTAAAACAGCACCTATTCCAGGGGCACAAAAAGGTTATTTTTCAGGAGTTATGACATCTGAAAGATCACGGCAAGATGATGGTACGTACTCTAGAGTTCTTTTAAATGGTGTTAGAAAGAAAGAAACAAAGAAATTTGAAAGATATCCTGTTATTGTAGAACAAGTGTTTGAGGACATTTATGACACTACAAATATACCTGCAACCAATTCAACATTAACAAAGACTATTACATCTCCAGTGGATTGATCATATAAAACATTCACTAAAGATGTTCAAATTCCTGCGCAAAGATTAACTCCAACATCAGGTAATGCATCTTATACAGTGAAAAATGAATATTTAATAAATGATATTATTCCTGCTAGTTTAAATGGACTTTCAAATGAGCAGAAAGCGAACTCTATTTCATTTAATCCTACTGCAATACCTGGATTTGATATTGTTTCAACAAATAAGAATGTATATAGAAAAAAACTTAATAATTCATTTCTAGAAGATGCTGTAGTAGTGCAAATTGTATACAGAAAAAAAGCCGATAAAACAAAACTTGAAGAAGAAATTAATTGTTCGAAAGGCGATTTCTTTAATCAGCATCCATATCTTGATGCAGATAATGATTTAAAAAATGCTTACAATGCAGCTTTAACAGAAGCTAAAAAAGTATTTGAAAATGCTAGTGCAAGACAACCTCAAGTTAACGCGGCATATCAAAGTTTAAATCAAGCAAGATTGAAATTAAATGGAAAGATAAACTTCGATAATTTCAAAGAGAAAGCTAGAAAAGTCCTTTTTGAAAGTAATCCTACTTGAGAAGAAGATGGAACTACTGTATCATTAATACCTCTAAATAAATTATTGACACTTCAAAGAGATAAAGCTTGAAATTTAATTAGTAATGCAAAAAGTATTTCAGATGCTACTCCTATTCGAACTTGAGCAGAAGAGCTTAATGATTTAAGAAAAGAATTAGAGCTATCTAAGGATATTAAAGAAAACCAAGATAATAATAATCATAGTAATTACACAGAAGCTACAACAGGTGCAAAAGAACCGAGTGATAATAAAAAAGATAATTTTGATAAAGCGATCAAAGTTGCTGAAAACTTAAAAGATATTTCAACCTACTCATCAGAATCTATTAATACAATTAAATCTGCTAAAGATGCATTAGTAAAAACTCGTAAAGCACTTAACGGATTTGATAATGTGAATGCTGCTAAAGCTGCTGCTCAACAAACTATTAATTCACTTCCAAACTTGAGTGGAACAGAAAAAAATAATGCTAATAATCAAGTTGAAAGTCAATCTACAATTGCTGGCGTTAATGATAAATTATTTGAAGCACAAAAACTTGATGCTAAAAATAAAATTCATCAATTAAGTAACTTGACAAATACTCAAAGAGATGCTGCTAAACGTTTAATTGACTCAAAATCATCTAAAGATCAAATTGATGCCATTGTTAATAATGCAACATCTGTCAATAATGAAGTTCCAAAACTTACTGCTGCTAAAGCAATTGAAACAAATAATGAAATAAGATATACAGAAGCATCACCGACTCCAAATAAATCAAACTTTGATAATGCTATTTCAGCATTAAATGATTTAACTACATATACAGACTTTGATACAGCATATCCAAACTTACAAACTAGGTTAACTGATTTATCGAATGCAACAGATAATCTTAATGGAGTTACAAATTTAAACACAGCTAAAACAAATGCTATTGCTGCAGTTAAAGGTTTAAATTTAAGTGACACACAAAAAGATGAAGCTGAAAAACAAATTAATCAACAAACAACAATTAATTCAGTTAATGCAGTGAAAACAAATGTTGAAGGTTTATCAAATGCTAGAGCTAAATATGATGAAGCTCTTGCAGAAAAAGCTAAACCAAACTATATTGAAGCAACACCGAATCCAAATAAATCAAACTTGGATAATGCATTTGAAGCTCTTAATGGAGTAAAAGATAATACAAACTTTACTACTCCAATTAGTGATTTAAGCACTTTAGTTTCAAATATGACTAGTGCTATTCGTGATTTAAATGGAAATACAAATTTATCTACATCTAAATCAAACGCTTTAATTGAAATTGGCAAATTGACTTTCTTATCACCATCTCAAACACAACTTGCTAAAAGTCAAGTAAATGAGGCAGATACAAACTCAAGCGCTAAAGTTGATGAAATTGTTTCAAATGCAAGAAAATTAAATGCTGCACGTGAACAATTACAAATTGCTAATAACAATCATCTTAATCAACCTAACCATACAGAAGCCTCAACAACACCAAAAAATAAAAAAGTTGCTTTTGAATCAGCAAGAAATGCTGTTGATGCTATAAAAGATACAAGCGACTTTAAAACTGCTATTCCAAATATTGATAGCTTAACTACTGATTTACAAAATGCTATTAGAAATCTAGATGGAACTACAAACTTAAATAATGCAAAAACAGCTGCTAAAAATACTATTGATGGATTTAGCTCTGACACGTGAACTACAACACAAAAACAAACTGCTAAAAATGAAATTGATTCACAAAATACAATTGCTAGTGTTAATGATAAATTATTAGAAGCACAAAAACAATATGCTTTTGATCAAATTGATAATTTAACAAACTTATCAAAAGAGCAAAAACTTAAAGCAAAAGAATTAATTAGTTCAAAATCAACAAATGAAGAATTTAAAGATTTAGTAGCAGCATATAAATTAGTCAATAGTGCTCTTGCTATTCTTAATGATGCTAAAACAGCAAAGAATTCACCTAAATATACAGAAGCTTCAACAACACCAACAAACCTAAAAACAGCTTTTGATACATCATTAGGTAAAATAAATGCTTACAACTTAGAAACAGAGACAAACTTTGAATCACTTGTAAACAAAACAACACAAAGTCAATTTAATGCAGCTGCAATTGACCTTAAGAGAAAAACAACTGCTCTTGATGGGGATACAAACTTAGCAAAAGCTAAAGAGAATGCTATCAGAGATATCCAGTCATATACTAAATTAGATGAACAATCACAAAGAAATCTTGCAATAGCTACTGTAGAAAAAGAAGCAACAAACACAATTGCTAAAGTACAATCAATTAAAGCTAATGCTGAAAAACTTAATGCTGCTTTAGCTGCATTAGAAACTGCAAATGCTCAATGACAAACACCAAACCATTTACAAGCAGATACAGACATAAAAAAAGCATATGAAACTGCCAGAGGAAAAGTAGATGCAATTAAATCACAAAATAATTTCGAATATGAAACACCAAATATCCAAACATTAACAAGTGATTTAAATACTAAAACAGCTGCTCTTAACGGAAATGATAGATTAACAAAAGCTAAAGAAGCTGCTATTGCTAAAATCAATAATGCTGCTCAAACACCTCATTTATTAGAGGTTCAAAAAACAAAAGCTATTGAAGCTATTAATAATGCACAAACTTTCGCATTAATAGATTCTATTTCAGCAAATGTAAGAGATTTAAATAATGCTATTGGTCAGCTTAAGAATAATGAAGCTGTTAAACAAACAGATGATTACAAACAATCTGAAGACGATCCACAAAGAAACTTTGATTCAGTTGTTGGAGAATTAGAATCTTGAAAATCAGTAACAGAGTTTACACAACCAACTCCTAACTTATCTACAGATTTACAAAGATTAAAAACTACAAGAGAAGCTCTTAATGGAGATGAAAGATTACAAACTGCAAGACAAGAAGCGCTTGCTGCTATTGATGCTGCATCACACTTAACTGAAGAACAAATTACAGCTGCAAGAAATGCTGTTAATGGTTCAAATGTAGTTGCAACAATTGATGCTATTAAAGCAAATGTAAAAAATCTTGACGCTGCTAAAGCTCAATTAAAAAGAGCATTAGAAGCAGAAAAAACCGCAAACTATAAACAAGCTTCAGATGATAAAAAGCAATCATTTATTAATGCTAAAAATGCAGTTAACAACATTAAAGATCAAACAGACTTTACTCAACCAGTTAATGCTCAATTAGCTAAAAACTTAGAAAATGCTATTGCAAGTCTTAATGGTCAAGGTAGATTAACCACAGCTCAAATAGCAGCTAAAACCGCTATTGAAGGAATGTCTAATTTATCAGATGCTCAAAAAACAGCTGCTAAAGCCGCTGTTCAAGCTGCAGATAATCTTGGCTCAATCGAATCAATTAAAAACAATGCATCTAAATTAAATGATGCTTTAGGTGTTTTAAAAGAGGCTGTCGCAACAGAAACTACACCAAACTACACACAAGCTTCAAATCAACAAGCATTTGATGATGCTAAAAAAGCAGTTGCTGCATATAGCAATCACACTGACTTTAACAATCCAATTTCAAATATTGATAATTTAAAACAAGCATTAACTAATGCTAAAGGTGCTCTTGATGGAGAAGAAAGACTTAGAACTGAAAGAGCAAAAGCTAAATCTATTATTGATAATTTACAAAACATAACATCAACTCAAGTAACAGCTGCCAACAATTTAGTTGCAAATTCAAATGATTTAGAACAAATAAAAGGTATTGCTAAAAATGCTCAAGATATTGATTCTGCTTTAGCACAAGCTAAAGAAGATGCTAAAGTTAAACAACAAGTTAAATATACAGAAGCAAAAGGAAGTTTACAAACTGCATTTGACAATGCGCTTGATAAAGTTACTGACTTAAAACAAAAAGTTGACTTCCAAAATGCAGACGAACAGTTAAAAACTAAATTAACAAACTTAACTAATGCTAAAAATGCTCTTAATGGAGAAACAGAACTTCAAAGTAAAAAAGATGCTGCTAAAGCTCAAATTGATAAGTTATCTCCATTAGATGAACAAATCAAAAACAAAATTAAAGATCAAATTCAAAAAGCTGCAAATTCACAAGTTGTAGAAAGCATTAAAAATAATGCTAATGACTTAAAAGAATTAGCACAAAAACTTGAAGAAGCTAAAGAAATTATTAATTCTCCAAAATACACACAATCAACACCTGAGGAGCAACAACAATTCAATGACGCTAAAAAAGCGATTGAAAATGCTATTGCTGCAAAATCAGATGGAACACAACAAGTTGATAATAAACAAGAATTAATTAATAATTTAAATAACGCAAAAGATGGTTTATCTGGAGCAAACAAATTAAAAGATGCTCAAGATGCTGCTCTTAGAGAAATTGAAAACTTACAATACTTATCAAAAACTCAAAAAGATAAAGCAAAACAATTAGTAAATGCTGCTACAACAGTTCAAGAAGCAAAAGACATTGCTACAAACGCAACAAATGTCAATGCTGCTATCGAACAAATTCAAAGATTTAATGACGTTAAATCAAAACCACAATTCACAGAAGCATCAACAACACCTACAGATAAAAAACAAGCTGCTCAAACAGCGTTTGATAACTTATCAGATGTTGAAACAGTAACAGACTTTACAACAAGTCCTATTGCTGACATCGCAGAGAAAACAGAAGCTCTTAAAAACGCAATCAACTCACTTGATGGTCAACAAAACTTAGATGACGCAAAAGTCGCTGCTAAAGCTAAAATCGAAGGATTACAACACTTATCAGAAACTCAAAAAGATAAAGCAAAACAATTAGTAAATGCTGCTATAACAGTTCAAGAAGCAAAAGACATTGCAACAAACGCAACAAACGTTGATGTTGCTATCGAACAAGTTCAAAGATTTAATGATGTTAAATCAAAACCACAATTTACAGAAGCTGATTCAGATAAAAAACAAGCTGCTCAAACAGCGTTTGATAAATTACCAGGTGTTGAATCAATTATGGACTTTAGAACAAGTCAAATTGATCAAATTACAAACAAAACAGAAGAACTTAAAAACGCAATTGATTCACTCGATGGTCAGCGAAACTTAGATGCTGCAAAAGTCGCTGCTAAAGCTGAAATAGAAGGATTAGTAAACTTATCAGATACACAAAAACAAGCTGCTAAAGTTGAAGTTGAGAAAAAACAAACAATTGCCGATGTTCAAGCAACTCTTGAAAATGCTAAAAAGTTAAATGTTGCTAAAGGAGCATTAAACGCAGCAAATGAAGTTGAAAAAACAAAAGCATACATTGATGCTTCAAAAACTGCTAAAGATGCATTTAATGATGCAAAAGACAAAGTTAATGCAATTAAAGATGTTGAAGACTTCTCACAACCTATTGCAAACATCGACACATTAACATCTAACTTAAATAATTCAATCAGCAACTTAGATGGAGCTAGAAACTTAAAAGAAGCTCAGGATGATGCTATTGCTAAGATTGATGCTTTAGTAAACTTAACAACAGATCAAAAAGTCGCTGCTAAGGATGCAATCAGAAACGCTACAACTAAAGATCAAGTAGCTAACGTGCTTTCAAATGCTCAAAAAGTTGATAAAGCTATCGCTAAATCAAATGAAGCTGCTGATAAACAAAACACACCAGCTTATGTAGAAGCTTCAGATGAACCAAAAGAAAACTTTAACAAAGCTAAAGAAGCACTTGATGCAATCAAGAACACAACAAACTTTGAAGTATTAAGTAATGATCCTGATGCACTTATTAGTGCTTTAGATGCTAAATCTGAATTGCTTGATGGTTTAGCTAACTTAGCGACAGCAAAAGAAGAAGCTAAGAAAACAGTTGATGGAATTGAAGGATTATCTCAAGGTAAAAAAGATTTAATTAAAGCTGCTATTGAAGATGAATCAACAAATTCAAGACAATTAATTGATCAAATCCTTGATAATGCTGCTAAATTAAAAGAATTAGTTGATGCATTAGATGATGCTAAATCAAAACAAACAACTCCTGATTACACAGAAGCTGATAAAGATAGACAAACTGCATTTGCTAATGCTAAAGACGCTATCAAAGATGCTATTGCAAGCTTTACAGATCCAAAGCAACCAATTGCTAACGCAGATAACTTATTATCAGATATGACATTAGCAACTGGAAAATTAAATGGAGATCATAAATTAGCTACAGCTAAAACTGAAGCAATTAAAGAAATTGATAAATTAACCAACTTATCAAAAACTCAAAAAGATGCCGCTAAAGATTCAATTAAATCTGAAGACACGAACACACTTGCAAAAGTACAAGACATTATTAATAATGCAAAATTATTAAACAATGCATTAGCTACACTTAAATCAGCTAACGAAAAATTAGATAAAGTGGATTACACACAAGCTTCAGATGCTGCTAAAGATGCATTTGATAAAGCTAAAGACGCTGTAAATGCAATCAAAGATACAATGAACTTTGAAAACAAAGTACAAGACATTGAATTATTAACAAGCAAATTAGCAAATGCTATTAGTAACCTTGATGGTAAAGATAGATTAGCTAAAGCTAAAGAAAAAGCTAATAAAGATATTGATGCATTACAAAACATCTCAGAAACACAAAAAGATGCTGCTAAAGCTAAAGTTGAAAAACAAAACACAATTGACAATGTAAATAACATTGTTTCAAATACAGAAGCAGTTGATGCTGCTCTAGGAACAATTAAAGACATTGCTCCAGTTAAAGAAAAAGCTCAATTCAAAGAAGCTGATGCAGACAAACAAAATGCATTAACTACAGCATTAGATAATTTAAATTCATTAGAAAGTAAAGAAGACTTCGAGAACGCTGTAGAAAACTTACAATATAAAGTGCAAACTCTTAAAGATGCTCACAAAGCATTGAATGGAGATTCAAACTTAACAAAAGCACAAGCAGATGCTATTGATGCTATTGATAAGTTAAGTTACTTATCAGAAGCGCAAAAAGATACTGCTAAAGCTGATATTAATGCTAAAGAAGCTATTGTAGATGTAAATAACATTGTAAACAATGCTACTTTAATGAATAATGCTTTAGAAGCTCTAGATAAAGCTTCTAAAGCACAAAAAACACTTGCTTACACAGAAGCTTCAGACCAACCAAAAGCTAACTTTGATGCGGCTAAAGCTAATGTAGAAGCAATTAAAGATATTACTAACTTTAATCAGTCAGTAGATAATATCGTTGATTTAACAAATAAATTAAACAATGCAACTGCTGCTCTTGATGGAAGTGCAAGCTTAGACGCTGCTAAAGAAGAAGCTCTTAAAGAAGTTGCTAAACTTTTATACTTATCAGATGAACCAAATTCATCAGATTCAGAAAAATCCAAAGCTTCTGAAGCTATTAAAAACGCTACAGATGCTGAATCATTAGAAAAAGCTATTGAAGATGCTAAAGCTTTAAACAAAGCTAACTACGATAAAAAAGTAGATGAATTAAATGATTTAACAAACCAATACTTACAAAGCACATATGGAACAGATGCTTCAAACAAACATAGGGAAAATGTTGTTAAAGCAATTAATGAATTTAATTCAAAAGCATTCTCAGATGCAAATGGAGAAGCTGCTATTGCTAAAGCTCAAAACTTACTTGATTTAGTTGATTCAATCACAACAAACAAATCAAGAAATAATTTTGAAGCATTAGCTGACGCTTCAGACCTTGCTAATATCGATACTTTAGCAAACGCTGTAATTAAACACAATTACTTTGAAACATCTACAAAAACTAAGAATAAACTTAACTCAACAGACGTTAAGAACATTAAACAATTAGTTTCTAAGGCTGGAGATATTCAAGGATTAAACGTGCTTACAACAGCTATTAATAAAGCATTAAAAGACAACTCACCAATGGTGGTTTGACTATACTTTATAGCAGCTTCAGTTGCAACTTGATTAATTGGTATGTTAATCTTTGTATTCGGTAGAAAGAAATAAGAAGTTAATAAACAATCAAAATCAATCAGTACTAGATAAAGATAGTGCTGATTTTTTTGCATTTTTTAAAAACCAAAAAATTTCATAAATGTGAAACCACCCCAACAACATTGAGGTGTTATTATGTCTAATTAACCTTTCTGTCCACTTTTAGTGTCCCTGTTTATTTCTTTTGTTTAGAATTTTCACAAGAAGCAACAAATGTCACAGGAATTAATGTCATACCTGAAATTGATATAATTTTCAAAAAAGTTTTAATGTTTTCATAATTCTACAATTAATATATAATAAATCTATATATATATATATATATTACAGAATAGTTATATATATAGAATAGGAGATATGTATGAAAAACAAAGCATTTAAAAAGGGTCTTTTAATTGTGCCTGCATCAGCACCATTAATAGGACTTACTTTGACTCTTTCAGCAAATCATTCAAAACAAGATGTGAATGTTGCAATCAATAATGATAATTATGTGTTTGATAAAGTTAATTCTAATATTTCAGATGATATTTGAACAGGTTATGATAATTATAGTAATGGCACAGTCCATAGGTGATACAACTCTTTAGATGCAAATGGAGTAACTAATTTAAGCCAAACTGGAAATAATAAGCTTAAATGAAGTGCAACTGGCGATGCATGGTATAGATTATTCGATGCTTCAACCCCAGGTTTACCATCAAATATTAATCAAACTAATTGAAACGGTGAGGGTTTTGCTAATGAAATTGGTAATATGTATTCTTGAGAAAGAGATGGTGCTTCATCATCATTACCTGATAACACTGGTTCTTGATGAAATGGAAATGGATATAATCCATTAACTAATACTAAAAAAGTTAAAGTTGGTGTTAACTTAACTAATGCTGATACAAATAATGACTTTTTTACTGCTGGAATTTACTTTTCTGACGATATTAGATTAGTTGGTGATATCAAGATTCACTTATTTGTTAAAGAAGATAGTAGCAGTGTTAATATTGATCAAACTGAAGGTAAATTAACTACATATACTATAAATATCAATGATAATCCAAAAGCCAATATTGGCAAAATGGAAATAAGCCCATGAATAGGTAAAACGCAACAATTAACTAGCGCAGATAAATCAGTTAGTACAACCATAAATGGTAAGTCAAAAATGGCTTACATTAGTGACTATGCTTATTTACCATATTATGATCATATTCCTGATGAGTACAAAAATAATATGTCAGATGTAAATAAAAATCAAAGAAACTGATGACAAAACACTAGACAACAAGGAAGTAATGAACTTTATGATGTTTTAATTAGAGGTTATACTCCACAAGCGGTAAGAAATTCTAAATTTACTTTCACAACCGATAAATACAATAAAGTTGCTTTTGGTTTATTTCAACACTCAATAATTAGGGATAAGACTCCTGTTATTACTAAAAATAATATAACTCAAAATCAAGGAGGTTTATTTGTTTTTAGAGTTAATACAAGTACATCACATAATGAAATTGTTGCAGGAGCTGTAGTTGAATTAGAAATGAAACCATTCAATAATTCAACTGAACCTTTTAATCAATTATATGCTGGTAATACTGGTTCAACCACTGAAAAGAAAACATATTTTGGAGTTTCAGAATATAGAAATTTAAATAATAGAGATGAACACAAGGTTATTGGTGGATTTATTAAAATGGCTGATCGGAAACAGTCATATTTAAAGAAATTTAATACTGAAGAAAAAATTCAAAATGATCTTGAATTTTACGATCAAGTAACTGATGGAATTCCACAAGCTAATTTATCTATTTCTGAAAACGGAAATAGTGCTTTTGCATACAATATAGATAAAAATGGTGTTTCTTATGACAATAAAAATGTAATTAGAACCAGAAATATTTATCAAGATTATAAAAAATACAATAACTTGGATAATTTACGTCTAAATGCTTCTTTTGTTCCAGGTACAGATACCAAAAAATGAAGAATGATTACTAAATCCTCAACTGCTTCTGCGTCAACTACTTTTGGAAGAGAGTATCTTGATTTTGCACCGATTGAATACACATTTACAGATTTAGAATATCTTAAAAGATATATTCAATCTAAAAAATGATTAACTAAAGGTGAAAAAGATGCTTTAACTAGATATGTTGAAGCTGATACTTCTTTTAATGTTGATAATGAATTTACAGATACAGATGCTAAAAATAGTTGAAAAAACAAAATTGATACAATTGATGATTTACAAAAATCAATAGAAGAAAAATATAAAGAGGTTTGTGAATTTCCACTTAATACTGAAATTTATGATAGTGATTGAAATACAATTGCCACAAACAAAATGCTTTATGCTTTAGCTGATATCTCAGTTAAAGAAAGTTTAGAAGATTTTATTGACACAAATTCTAGCATTATTAAACTTAAATCTGATGAATATAATGATGATCCAAAAGCACAAGATAGAAGTAATTCAAGTAAATATAGTACATTAGAATCATTTGATTTTTTAAGTCGAATTTTACAAACAATTAAAAAAGTTTTAGGCGATAGACTTGATGCAATTCTAACTTCTGGTAAAAATAATTTAAATTCTCTATATAGCAAATTGAATGATTACGAAATTACAAAAGCTAATTCTCAAACTTATTCAACAAATAATACAAGAGCAACTAATTTGTTAACTAATAATCTTATTCAAAATGTTATTAATACTTTAACAACTGAAGAACAAGTTAAAACATTTGACTCAACAAAATCAAAGCCTTATGAATCTAATATTAAGAATGTTTTAGATACTATTGCAAATTTAAATTCTCTTGTCACAGAAAAAAATAATTTAAAAACTCAAATTTTAGAGCAACAAAAACCTCAAAATGATTTTAAAAATTATGCTGTTTTTACAAAATCAACCAATTCTATTAATTTAAATTCTTTTGATACTTTTGATGCAAATTTAAAAGATGCAAATAATAAGACAATTCCAAACATTTTTGAATCAACTAGCATGTTAACCACTTTTTACACTAATGGAAAAAATACTTTACAACAAAATTGAATCAATAAATTAACTGGTGATGAACTTAATGGAGCTGTTGAAGAATTTAAAAAAGAAATCAACAATTTTACTTTCTTAAATGGAAATGAAACTATTGGTGAAAAATTCTATATCATTAATTCTCTAGAAGGAAAATTGGGATGAAAAGGTCCTTTTACCTATAATGCTCAAACTAAAACTTTAGCAATTAATGCAAATTATTATTCAATTATTAATGATGAAATGCAAATTGCATTTGATATGGCAATAGAAAATGCCAAAGATCAAATTAATAGTCTTACTTATTTAAGTAAAGATGAAAAAGATAATGTTAAACAATTAATTGGACAAGCTCAATTGTATAAAGATACTTATGTAGCTGATGAAGACTATTCTAATAAAGTTCTAATCGGTTCAGATAAAAATATCAAAACTATTGTCGATAAATGAACTGATATTAATAATGAACGTGAAAAAATTAAAGATTATAGTGCTACTTTTGGTTATCCAGATAAAAACATTAAACCTTCAACTGCAAAACAAGGTTTAATTACTACTGATAGTATTGATCCTAATAAGCAAGGGGTAGAAACTAAAATTATTGGTATTAAAGCTGATGATAATGCTGGTACTTTAGTAGTTACTTATAAAATTCTTAAATCAAGTGATAAAGACAACATCTATACAGAAAATAAAACTTATAAAATTACTGGTTTTAGTGATGAACAATCAAGAATTGAAACTTTAAGCGCTACTCCAGAATATAAAGATCCGAGTCAAAAATCAAATATTCAAGCCTCAACTGTGGTAAAAGCAAATAAAGCAAATATTGATATTGTTTGACAATTACCAACTAATACAAAAATTTATGAAAATAGTGTTAAGTATCTTGGTTATAACGATATAACTGGCAAAATTAAAATTGCTTATAAATTGCAATCTAACAAAGATGTTAATGCAATTTCAACAGAAAAGACTGCAGAAATAACTGGTTTTCAAAATGAGGTAACTAGATTAAATAATTTAGTAAATCAAGATTCTAATGCAAATAAAATTACTAATATAAAAATTGTTTCTAATCCAATTAAACGTGCTTCAGATTCAACATTAAATACTGATTATAATGTTAATTTAATTGATTCTAATTTTGCTAATGCTAATAAAATTAGTTTAACAAATGTGAATCAAACTTCAACTGATGATGATTCTGGTTCAGTTACTTATACATATAAATTTAAGACTACAAGATTAGCGAGTGATCTTGTAACAATTGAAGGGCAAACTGTAAATAATAACAATATTTATAGTAATGTAACTAATCCTCAAACTAGAGCTGGTTTCTTAACTCAAGCTCAATATGAACAAAATCAAAAAGATGCAAAGAAAAAAGCAATTGATAATTATCAATATTTAAATGATGCACAAAAAAATGCTATTAAAGAAGCGATCCAAAATGCTTCAATTGATCAATTAGACCAAAAAGTTTCTGATGCAAATGATTTAAATAATGCAATGAAAGCTTACATTGACGCAACTAATAATATTGAAACAATTAAAAAAGGCACAAATTATACTCAAGCAGACAATCAAAGTGCTTTAGATGATGCAGTAAATCAACAAAAAACTGATGTTGATAAGACTAAAGGATCTAATTTATCATTAGAAGAAGTTAAAAAGAGAACTAAAGCAATTCAAGATGCAATTAGTAATTTAAACGGTGAAGAAAGATTACAAGAAGCTAAAGAAAAAGCAATTGCTAAAGTTAATTCCGATTATTCATCATTAACTGATAAACAAAAAGAAAAAGCAATTGCTTTAATTAATGCTAAAAATACCATTGCAGATGTTAACAGTCAAGATGCAACTAATAATGCGTTAAATTCATCAATGAAAACCTTGCGTGATTACATCACGAAACAAAATACTGTTGTAACAGGTGGCGATTATATTTACACAACAAATGATTTAAGATCTGCTTATGATGGTAATCCTGTTAAAAATAATGGTCAAAAAGGTGGCGCAATTAAAAAAGCAGAAGATTTATTAACTGCTTTAAATACTAAAAATAATTCTGACTTGATGAATAAAACTAATGTTGACTCAATGAATACTGAAATTCAAAATGCAATTAATAATTTAAATGGTCAACAACGTTATAATGATGAATTAACTAGATTAAATTCATTACAAACTGCAACTGCCAAAGTTAAAGATAATTCAAAAAATACTAAAACTGCTAGTGAAATTACTAAAGATGATGTTGAATTTAACGATTCTACAATCCCTGCAGATGTTAAACCAGTTGATTGAGTTATTTCAAATCGAAATGAACTAACAGGTAAATTAGACTTAAGTTACAAATATCAATCAACTAAGGAAAATCTTGAAAGTATCCAATCAAGTAAAACTTATATTTTAAATAATGATAATGCCTTAAGCACTTTAACTGAACAAGAAAGAGTAGATGCTATTTTAGCTGATTCAAATAATTCATTTACTATTGATGAAAGTGATACTAACGCAATTGATAGAAATCAATTGCCAAGTGAAGTTGCTAAAAAAGCTATTAAAGCGTTTAACAACCCAGCAAACTTAGATGTTGAAGGTTATTTAAACAGTATTCAGTTATCGCCAAACAATGATAATGGTACATTAGATATAACATTCAAAATTGCTTCTACCAAAGCAATATTGAATTCAAATAATGACCCACAAAATCCAGCGGTTGTTTCAACTAACACAAGAAAAATTACTTTAACAGGCTTTAAAACTACTTTACAAGCTGAAAAAGAAAAAGTTGCCCAATACATTAATAACAATGTTCCTGAAGCAAAAAAACAAACTTTATTAGATGAATTAGAAAAAGCCAATAATCTTAATGAAGTAGCTAAAGTTCAAGTTAAAGCAGAAATTGAAAAAGCTATTGCTGATGCAACAAATAATTACCCTTATTTAAATAACAATCAATTAGACGCTTATAAAGCAGATTTAAAATCAGCTACTTCAACTGAAGCAATTCAAACTCGTAGTGCAACAGCAAGCACATTAAATGCCAAAATGAATGAATTAAGTGATGCTGTTAAAGCTGAATTAACCGCTTTAACTAAAAAGGCAGTTGAAGATGATCAAAACAATGATGCTAAAACAGCTATTGTTTATACTTTAGCAGATGCTAATAAAAAACAAGCTTATGATAATGCTTTATCAGCAGCTCAAGAATTACTTAATAAAACTAATGGCGCTAACTCAGAATTAAGTGCTGTTGAAACAGTATTAAGCAATTTACAAACTGCTTATGGTGAGTTAAATGGTGATCAAAACCAAAATGCATTAAATCAAAGAATTGATGATTTAAACAATTTAACACCTAAACAAAAACAAGCTATCAAAGATAAAATTGATGGAGCCGCTAATAAAGAAGAAGCAAACAAAATTAATGAAGCAGCTAAAAACTTAGATAAAGCTATTGTTGATCTTAAAGCTAAAATATCTGAAGCTGAAGGCAAAAAAGATAAACTTGAATATACAGGTGATACAACGGGTAACCAAGCTAAATTTGACCAAGCAATTCAAGATGCTAAAAAAGCCTTAGAAGGCTATGAAACAGCTGATTTAAGTAATTTAAACAAAGATCAAATTGCTGAAAAAACCGGTGAAATTAACACTCAAACGTCAACCTTAAATGATGCAATTGATGCCTTAGATGGATTTAGAAACAAATTCAAAGAAGATCTTAATAATTGAGAATTATTAGATGCTAGTCAAATTAAAACTTTACAGGGCAAAGTTGATAATTTACAAAAACAACCAACACAAGAAGAAAAATCAAGCATCCTTCAAGAAGGATTAAGTTTAAGTAAAACCAAAGCGTCAAACAAAATTAATAATAATTATGCAAATCTTTCAAATGATGAAATTACTGAATTAGTAAGAAAAGTTAATAATGCTGCACTTGATGAAACTCAAGGTCGCAAATATGACGCTGCTGTTAAAGCGATAATTCAAGAAGCTGAACAATTAAATCAAAATAAACAAGCAGCTATTAACGCAATCAATGATTTAAGTGATTTAACCCCAAATCAAAAAGCCGTATTTGAAAATCAAGTTAAATCATCGCCAACATCACAAGCTTCAACTGTTCAAGAAACTGCTACAGCTTTAAATACTGCCATTTTAGAAGCTAAGAATGTTGTAAAAGAACAAATTCAAAAATTAGCAAAAGATGACAGATTAACCTATGAAACAGCTAAATCAGCAAATAAAGTTGCTGACAAATATAGATTAGCAGATGCTGCTTTAAAAGAAACTTACGATGAAAAATTACAGGCTTTAAATGATTTAATTGTTAAAGATAATGCTTCAAAAACAGAAATTGATAATGCTAAAACAGAATTAATTTCTGCTTATAATGCACTTAATGGTGAAGAAAACAAAAACAAAAAAGCTAAAGCAGTTGATAAACTTGATAATTTATCAAAAGATCAAAAAGATAAAATTAAAGACTTATTAAATAATGCTACTGATGAAGAAGCTGCACAAAAAATCTTAGAAAAAGCTCAAAAATTAAACTTAGATCTTGGTGACTTAGAAAAACAAATTACTTCTACAGAAGCTAAAGTTGCAACAAGTATTTATACCAACGATGTCCAAGATAGAAAAGAAACTGTTGATCAAGCCTTGAAAAATGCTAAAGATAAATTAGCAGAATTAAAAGCTAAAGATTTAAGCAATGCAACTGCTGATTCATTAAATGGTTTAGCTAATGAAGCAAACCAAAGTAAAGAAGCCTTAAAAACTGCTGATGAAGTCCTTGATGGAAATAGAGAAGTATTAAGAAATGACATTAAGAATCATTTCCCAAGTCTAAACGAAAACCAAAAAGGCTTATTGAAAGCTGAAATCGAAAAATTACCAAAAGTTCCAACACAAGAAGAAACACAAGCTGTTTATAACAAGGCTCTTAAATATGCACAAACCAATGCCAAAGATGAATTAGCTAAACTGGATAATTTAACTAAAGCTGAAAAAGATACATATATTGCTAAAATTGATGCTGCCACATTAGATAAGACAAATGAAGATTTTGCTATTAATGTTAAAAATCTTTTAGATCAAGCCAAAACTGATGAAACAGCTAAAGCAAAAGCTATTGGAACAATTAATAAATTAACTAACTTAAATCCAGCTCAAAAATCATTCTTAACTGAAAAAGTCAAAAATAACCAGGCAAGTGAAGTTAATAATATTGTTGAAAAAGCTAAAGCAATTAATGACAAAATGAAAGCTTACAAAGATATTGCCGAAGTTGACAAAACAAGTGTTGATTATGTTGAAGCTGACGAAGATCGTCAAGTTAAATACAATAATCAAGTAGCAATTAGAGCTGAAGATTTAGGTGATAATGGAACTAATTTAAGTGTTGAGCAAATTGATACTAAAATCACTGAACTAAATAATGCAATCAACGGATTAAACGGTGATGAAAAAGTTGCTCAAGCTAAAGAAAACGCTATTGCTAAAATTAAAGGTGAAAACCCAATTTATAACAATTTAACCGATCAACAAAAAGATGAAGCAATTGCTAAAATTAATGAGCAAAATTCAGTTGCCGATGTAAATACAGTTGATGCAAATAATGCTTTGGTTAATGGTACAATGGCTACACTTGATCAATACTTAAACAACGAATCTAAGATTAAAAACGATATTAATTACACAGGTTCAGAAGAAGATTTAAGAGAAGCATATGACGATGCTATTCAAGCTTTAAAAGACTATGAAACAGCTTTAAACGAACCGAGCGATGATACAAAAGACATCTTAAGCAATGACAAGATTGCAGAAAAAATCAATGCGGTTCATGAAGCAATTAATAACTTAAATGGTAAAGAACACATTAAAACAGTTAGAGCTGAAGAAATTGCTAAAATTAATGCTTTAGAAAACATTAATGATGCTCAAAAATTAGCTTTAATTGCTAAAGTTGATAAGGCTACAACTCCTGAAGATGTTAGAGCTGTAACTGAAGAAGCGCAAGCATTAGATGGAAAAATGGCTGAGCTTAAACAAGCAGTTGTCGACAATCAAGACATACCTAATAGTGTTGATTACAAAAATGCAACTGAAGAAAAAATGCGTGAATTTGATAAAGCGTTTAATGATGCAAGTAATTTAGCTGATAAAGAAAACGGAAGCGCTGAATTAAGTGTTGACAACATAGATTCATTAATTGAAAAATTAAATGTTGCCGCTCAAAACCTTGACGGTGATGAAAAAATCAATAACAAAAAAGCTGAAGCAAAAAACTTAATTAATAGCCTTGAACATCTTAATGACGCTCAAAAAACAGCTTTAATTGAAGAAGTTGATAAAGCTAAATTGTTAGCTAATGTTGACAAAGTGGTTGATAAAGCTCAAACATTGAACAATGCTATGGGTCAATTAAAAGAAACAGCTAAGGCAATTAATGATGAATTAACTCAACCAGATAATCCTAAATATGTTGCAGCTTCTCAAGAACCAAAAGCTAACTATGATGAAGCTAAAACCAAAGTTGATGAATTAATCAGTAAACAAGGTACTAATGAAGACGTTGCTAAAGTATTAGAATTAGAAAAAGCATTAATTGATGCGAAAAATGCTCTTGATGGTGATAAAAACTTTGAATATGCTAAACAAAAAGCGATTGAAAAAGTTCATGAAAATAACAACTTAACTCCTGCTGAAAAACAAGCTTTAATAGATCAAGTTAAAGACTTAGCTATTCCTTCTAATTCAGATAATGCTGATGAAGTTCAAAACTTCAAAGACAATTTAGATAAAATCGTTAATAAAGCAGACTTAATTAATGATGTTAAAAATAATCCTAATTTAACACCTGAACAAAAAGCAGATTTAATCGACGATATTGAAAAAGCTAATGTTGATGATAAATTAAACAGCAAAGCTAACAAAAATTCATATAGTGATACATTAGACAAGATTAAAGCTAAAGAAAAAGCTTATGAAAGAATTAACGCTACTGAAGACTCTCAATTAAACGCTGAAGATAAAGCAAAATTAAGTGATAATATCAGTCAATTAGACCCTAGAGATAAAACATTTGCTGATCAATTAGCTAATGAAGAACTTAAAGAAAATAAAATCAAAGAAATAAGAAGCAATCCTAATTTAACTGATGAACAAAAAGCACAATTAATTGATGAAGTTGCTAACTTAAACAATAAACAAGATGATTTAGAAAATCAAATTGCTAACATTGACCAAAAAGCTGAACTAATTGAAAAAATTCAAACTAATGAACACATTAGCGATGAAGATAAAAACAAATTAGTAAATGAAGTAATTAATGTGCCTCATGATGACAGTAAATTAACTGATAAATTAAATAACATTGAATCTAAATTGAATTTAATTGATCAAATTAAACAAAACCCTAATTTAGATGAAAATACTAAAGAAGCTTTAATTGATCAAGTTCATAACTTAGCAAAAGATTCAGATAATTTTGCTACTGAAGCAAATAATATTTCAGTTAAAGTTAAAGCAATTGAACAAATTAAAGCAAATGATGAGTTAATTAAAGAAAATAAAGCAAATCTAGTTAATGAAATTATTGACTTAGATAACAATCAAACCAAATCAAGTCTTGATCATCAAATTAGTAATGTTGATAAAAAAGCAAATCTTTACGAACAAATTAACCAATCAGACTTGCCACAAGCTCAAAAAGATGCATTAATTGCTGAATTAGACCCAATTAATGCTAATAGCGAAAATGCTTTAGTAAGCTTTGACAACATCAAAGATCAATTAAATAAATTAAGTAAAATTAATAATGATCAATCTTTAAGTGACAATGATAAAGCTAAATTAGTTGAAGATGTTTTAGCTAACGATCCAACTGAACAAAACTACAATGAAATAGCTAAAAACATTAACAAAAAACAAGAAGCAATTGATCAAATTAGACAAAATCCAAACTTGACACAAGAACAAAAAGATTCAATTTCTCAAAACATTAGAGAATTAGATGAAACAAGCGAAGAATTTACTAATAAATTAGACAATGAAAAAGCTAGATTAGAATTAATTGATCAATTACATCAAGAAGCTAAAGACAACAAAATTTCTGACGAAACTAGAGATAAATTAATTAGCGAAACACTCAATTTAGTTAATGATTCAAGCTTTATAAATAACTTAAATAACGTTAAAGTTAAAGACAAATTAATTCAACAAGTTAAAGCGAGCGATGTGCTTAATGACACAACCAAAGCAACATTGATCAATAACATTTTAGATAATAATGCTACAAGCGAAGAATTTGATAATAAACATAATCAAATTACTCAATTATATGTTGATGCTGAAGAATTAGCTAAAGCTAAAAATGATTTAGTGGATTTAACCGAATCTAAGAAATTTGAAAAATTAACTAAATATCAAAAAGATGCAATTAATAAAGCAATTACTGATTCAGATGAAATTTTAAATAATCTTAACTCTCATAACAACGAAGATGTAGTTAAACAAACAACTATTGATAAAAAAATAAAAGAAATATCGCCAATCTTAATCTGACCATACTTTGTAGCTACTTCAGTAGCAACTT